>CAITPF010000051.1 GCA_903894155.1 uncultured beta proteobacterium
GCTGGTGCGGCGCTCGCCGCGTGGCCTGCCGCACCCGGGGGCTGAGCGGGCGTCCCCGATGGAGCGCTCATGGCCGTGATGATCCTGCGCAATCCATGTTTTCGGGAAGGGCGAACCGGTAGACCGCAAGAGTGCAGCGCCAGCCTGCCAGCCATGAAACCTCGCGCTCATCATTGAAGGTGGCGCGCTCAAGGATGCGCAGACCCAGCTTGGCGGCAAGCCGCTCAAAATCCTTGATGGTGCACAGGTGAATATTGGGCGTGTCATACCAGTCGTAGGGCATCTGACCTGTGACCGGCATGCGCCCACGCAGAATCGACCATCCATGAGGCCAGTAGCCAAAGTTCGGGAACGACACGACGCCCTGCCTGGACACGCGCGCCATTTCACGCAGGATATGTTCAGTGTTATGCATGGACTGCAGGGTCTGCGACAACACCACCGTGTCGAACTGCTGGTTGTCGAACATGGCGAGGCCATCTTCGAGGTTCTGCTGAATCACATGCACACCAAGCTTGACGCAGGCAAGTACGCGGTCGTCGCTGATTTCGACGCCGACGCCTTTCACGTTACGGCTGCGCTGCAAATGATCCAGCAGCGTACCGTCGCCACAACCCAGGTCGAGCACGCGGCTGCCCGGCGTGATCCACTGGGCGATGCGCGCGAGATCCTCGCGGATGCGCTGCCGTACCCTGCGCGCGGTCATGGCTGAAGCTCCGTCAGCGACTCGAGGCCGATCGCCACGGCGATCCGGTCAAAATAGGCGCGCATCAGCGCGTGGTAGCGCGCGTCATCGAGCAGGAATGCGTCATGGCCATGGGGGGCGTCGATTTCGGCGTATGTCGCAGGCTGCGCGTTCTTGAGCAGGGCCTGCACAATCTCGCGCGAGCGAGCCGGCGGGAATCGCCAGTCGGTCGTAAACGAAACGAGCAGGAAATCCGCCGTCGCCGGCGCAAGCGCGCGCGCGATGTCGCCGCCCGTCTCCCGGGCCGGGTCGAAGTAATCGAGCGCCCGCGTGATGAGCAGGTAAGTGTTGGCGTCGAAATAACGCGAGAATTTCTCGCCCTGATAGCGCAGGTAGGACTCGACCTCGAACTCGACGCCGTAGCCGTAGTGAAACGCGCCGCCTTCGGGCGGCTCGCGCTGCGTGCGACCGAATTTCTCCGCCATGTCGTCATCGGACAAGTAGGTGATGTGCCCCACCATCCGCGCTACCGACAGGCCGTGGCGCGGCACGGTATTGTGTGCGTAATAGTCGCCGCCGTGAAAATCCGGATCCGTGATGATGGCGCGCCGCGCGACTTCGTTGAAACCGATATTCTGGGCCGAGAGGCGTGGCGTGCTTGCGATCACCACGCAATGCGCGATGCGGTCGGGGCAGGTGATCGCCCAGGAAAGCGCCTGCATCCCGCCAAGCGACCCGCCCATGATGGCCGCCAACCGGCGGATCCCCAGGCGGTCGGCGACGCGCGCCTGGGCACGCACCCAGTCCTCGACCGTCAGGACGGGGAACGCAGCGCCCCAGGGCTTACCCGTTTCCGCCCTGATCGTCGCCGGCCCCGTCGATCCGAAGCACGAGCCGAGGTTGTTCACGCCAATGACGAAAAAACGGTTGGTATCCACAGGCTTGCCGGGACCGACCATGTTGTCCCACCAGCCGATGTCATCGGGATTTTCGGCCGAGATCCCGGCGACATGGTGAGAGGCGTTGAGCGCGTGGCAAATCAGGACCGCATTGCTCGCATCCGCGTTGAGTTCGCCGTAGGTTTCGATCGCCAGCCGGTAGGACGGCAGCGTGTGCCCGCTTGAAAGGTGCAGGGGCTCGTCGAAATCCATGAACTGCGTATGGACGACACCGACCGAGCCGCCGTGCGCATTGGCGACGGATGTCGGTTCGGGAGCGTCCGTGAATTCGGACGTAGTGGTCATACGGACCTCTTTAGCGGGATTTATGAGGCGCCCGCAAGCAGATCAAGCAAATCGGCGCCGATTCAAGGAATAATTCTATCACCAAGCCGTCACAGGGATTTTGCGCATTTCCAGAATGCGGATTGCACTGCACACTTGCGCCCTTCTGGTCTGCACGTACAGGAGGTATGAGATCCATGACGATGAAGTCTCCGCTTTCAGGGCGCGAAGTTCAGTGCCTCGAATGGGTATCCAGGGGCAAGACAAGCTGGGAGACCGCCACCATCCTCGGGTTGAGCGAGCGGACTGTCAACTTTCACCTGCTCAATGCCTGTCGCAAACTCAACGTCTATGGCCGACAGGCCGGCGTTGCGCAGGCAATGCGCCTCGGACTGCTCGGCCCTGCCGCTATCGAAGAACCAGCGAGCGCATGAAGTCATGCGCCTGTTCGAGCGCAAGCGCCGATTTCGGCCCGGACGCCACCACTTCGATCAGGATGTCACGATGCACC
>CAITPF010000052.1 GCA_903894155.1 uncultured beta proteobacterium
CGCATTCGGGTCCGGGAAGGGACCATCCAGTCGCGCCAGCCGCAGATCATTACGCCGAGCTGCTATGCCAGTGAAATGCTGGAAGGATTCGGCGAACAGGCCAACCAGTATATCGAATGGCTGCGGGAGCACGCCAAGGACCTGCGCGTGCTGGAGTACGGATTCAAGGTGCAAAAAACCGAGATCAGCGAACAGGTGGTCACCGGCAACGTGACGGAAATTCTGGACCAGGTGAAAAAGAGCGCCCAGGTAAAGAAGGATCCGCTGACGGGCGTCATTCTCGGTGTGGACGATCCGTGGGACGTCTGCCTGCTGAAATTCATGATGGATGTCATTCGCCAATCCATACCGCGCAACGTCCAGGATCTCAATCGCCATCGGCTTTGGGAGGATGCCAACGGCGTGCCAAAAGGGGTGCGTGCCGATATTGAAAGCCACTTCCTGATGGCCAGCCGCGATCCGGCGCTGGTCAAACCCCTGGGTCTCAAACTGCGCCGGTATGGGCTGTTCGAGGAATACGAAGACCGCTTTTTTGCCCTCGTTCGCCAGCAGGCGAAATAACCAAAACATTGTACTCGGAAGGTAGACAGAATTCAGCAGTCAGAATTCAGAATGGCATTCGAATAGGCCCGTCTTCATTCTGACTCCTGACTACGCTGAGCAGTCACATCTCTTATTCCTGCTGGCCGGAGCGCGTCGCCGCCATCATGGCCACCAGCGACAGCGTCAACACCAAGATACCGAACACGATGTAGTTGGCAAGAAAAACGTGATAGACCCGCGCATCTCCCGCAAAGTACTGCGCACCGAAAAGCAGGCCCCAGCGATATGTGAAGATATAGGCTGTTACCAGGCCGATTCGGTTGATGCGAAACAGCAGGCAGATCGTCAACAGGATGAGTAAAACCACCGCCTCCATGCCCGGAATGGAGATCATGGCATGACTCAAACCGCCGGCTTGATACCACTGCCACCATTGATGGAACATAAAGCCATCCTGTTATGGCCGGGGCAACTTTGTCGCCGTAAGTTCAAAAGTTTCCGTCATGTGATGCAGGAGCTTGCCGGCTTGATCCCGGAGCGTGGCATCAATTGTATAGGTGCCCGGCGCCAGTAAATCGGTGCTTTGTTTGAAACGATCCACGGCCTGCGCTTCCGAGCCTTTGACCATAATATTTAAGGCGTTCGTTTGGCTAATGACAATTTCGCCTTTTCGAACGGCATATTCCACGCGGCACACCATTGCCTGGGGCAGGTCGTTACACACCCACAAGCGATAGACCAGCGGCTGGCCGACCGTCAATTTACGGTTCGGTGTCTCGATGATGACGGCACGCGAGGCCTCGCCAAAACGGACACCCAGAAACGCTTGGTACGCGCCGCCCTGTTTCCGTGCAGCCTCAAACCACCAGCCAGGCGCATCCCCAGTGTGCGGATCGGGTGGCGGGGCATTTGTCACAGCCGGCAGGCCGTTGATCCCCAGCACGCTTATGTTGGTAGCCGCCGGTTGCGGCACGGTTAAAATTGGCGAAACTGACGCCGTGGCGCCCTGGTCGGTGGTCGCATCCGTCACCGCTTGAGTGGTCGTCACTGCCGAAAGAGCCGCCGGCGGTTCCGCCTCCAGCGCCGATTCTTGCGCGGTGACCGGAGCAACCAAGGTGAGCCATCCCACACCGAGCAACCCAATTATTGTTGCATGCCAGGGATTGGTTGTTACTAGCATTAACGCACGACCCTCTTGATGCCGATCACATCGCTATTGATGCTCTCCACGATCTTCTTGATGCCGGCCACTTCGCTCTTGATGCTGGCCATGTCGCTCGTGATGCCGGCCGCCTCGCTTTTGAAGCTGGCCGCACTGCTCTTGGAGTTGGCCATGTCGCGCTCAAAACCTGACAGACTGCTCTTGAAGCCGGCCACGTCGCTCTTGATAATGGACGTGTCACTGGCCACGTCGCTCTTGAAACTGGCCACGTCGCTCTTGATACCGGCCACGTCGCTCTTGAGGCCGGCTGCGTCGCTCTTAATGCCGGCCACGTCGCTCTTGAGGACGACTGCGTCGCTCTTGAGGCC
>CAITPF010000053.1 GCA_903894155.1 uncultured beta proteobacterium
AACAGGGTTTGGAACAGGGTCAGGAGCAGGGTCAGGCAGAGGATCAAGAGCAGGATCAAGAACAGGGTCAATAGCAGGATCAAGAACAGGTTCAGGAACCGATTCAGGAACAAGCTCAGGAATATCGTACGGGAAAGCGACCGGCGCAGCCCTAGCTACAGGATCCGGCACAGCGACAGTTGCCGCTTTCGCCACCACTTCATCCAAAGCACTCGATGGCTTAGCCCCAAGACTCGGTCTGCTCACCGGCGGCTTGCGCTTCGGCCCGCCCAGCGGCCCGCCGCCAAACGTCATGCCCATCCACTTCAAAAAGATCAGGTTGCATGGATCGCACCGAAAGCGCTTGCTGCCCAGAAGAACCTTGTGCGAAACAAGCCTAGGGATGCGGTACGTGATCCCCCGGCACCGCGGGCATTTGGCGGAATCCACCCTGGGTCGGATCGAAGGTGCCTTTGCCATGCTGGATGGGTGCCTGATTGTGTAGGACTCGAAACAAATTTCAAACCGTGTTCGCGGGCTTAACAAAAACTTGGTTGCATTTTAAACAGTACTTCGCTCTGGCGGGACAAATCAACCGGGTAGCAATCTGATGTACCTCAAAACTCAAGGGTTATTACCCACGCCACCCCGCCCGCCGGTTATCTGCATATGCCCATTGAATCGAACGCCGCCCCCTATAATCGGGCGACAATCAAAAACTCACAACAACGCGAGGCAACCCATGAAGATTGAAACCCTGGCCGTGCACGCCGGCTATTCCCCCGATCCGACCACCAAATCCGTCGCGGTCCCCATCTATCAGACGGTTGCCTATGCGTTTGACAGCGCCCAGCACGGGGCCGATCTGTTTGACCTGAAGGTGGCGGGCAACATCTACACCCGCATCATGAACCCGACGACCGACGTGCTGGAAAAGCGCGTCGCGGCGCTCGAAGGCGGCATTGCAGCGCTTGCCGTCGCGTCTGGCATGGCGGCGATCGCCTACTCGATCCAGACCATCGCCGAAGCGGGCGACAACATCGTTTCGGCCTCCACGCTCTACGGCGGCACCTACAACCTGTTTGCGCACACCTTCCCGCAGCAGGGCCTTACCGTGCGCTTTGCCGATCCGCGCAAGCCCGAGACCTTCGCCGCACTGATCGATGACCGCACCAAGGCGATCTTCTGCGAATCCATCGGCAACCCGCTGGGCAATGTCACCGACATCGCGGCGCTCGCCAAGGTGGCACACGCCGCCGGAATCCCGCTCATCGTCGACAACACCGTGCCCAGCCCCTACCTGCTGCGCCCGATCGAGCACGGCGCCGACATCGTCGTGCATTCGCTCACCAAGTACCTGGGCGGTCATGGCAACAGCGTGGGCGGCGCGATCGTCGATAGCGGCAAGTTCCCCTGGGCGCAATATCGTGAGCGCTTCCCGCGCCTGAATGAGCCCGACGTCAGCTACCACGGCGTGGTTTACACCGAGGCCCTCGGCCCAGCGGCGTACATCGGCCGCGCACGCGTGGTGCCGTTGCGCAACCAGGGCGCGGCGCTCTCGCCCATGAACGCCTTCCTGATCCTTCAGGGGATCGAGACCCTGGCGCTGCGCATGGACCGCATCTGCAACAACACCTTGTCGCTTGCCAAGTTCCTGCAAAAGCACCCGAAGGTCGACTTTGTGCGCTACGCCGGCCTACCCGATCATCCGGATCATGCGCTCGTGCAGCGCCTGATGGGCGGGCGCGCGTCGGGCATCTTGTCATTCGGGCTCAAGAGCGGCGATGTCGATCAGCGCGCCGCGGGCGCCCGGTTCCTGGATGCCTTGCAATTGTTTACGCGCCTGGTCAATATCGGCGATGCGAAGTCGCTGGCGTGCCACCCGGCATCGACGACGCACCGCCAGCTCAATCCGGAAGAGCTCGCCAAAGCCGGCGTCAGCGAAGGCATGGTTCGCCTTTCGGTCGGGATCGAGCACGTGGCCGATCTCGAGGCGGATTTGGCCCAGGCGCTGGATAAGGTCTGAGCGCGACCACCCAGGCGGGTTTCATGGTCATCAAGCAGTGCGGCAGGACAGAAGGACAGCGGTGCCGCAGGACAGAAGGACAGCAGTGCCGCAGGACAGCAGGACAGAAGCACAGAAGTACAGCAGTACCCAGTAAGGCGATAAAGCGGTAGTGCAGCAACGCCGCAATGCAGTAAAACACCGGGTGGGCGCAAGCCACGCCCGGTGCATAACTCGAATCAGGGGACAACACGTGTCGTACGTTCAGAAAACCCAGCGGTTTGGCCTTCTGCTGCCCTCGTCGAACTCGACGCAGGAGCCGGAATTCATCCAGACGCTCCCACCCAACGTCTCGCTGCATTGCGCGCGGCTGACGCTCTCGAACATCGATCCGGATTCCACGATCAAGATCGTGCAGGAGCTCGAAGCCGAGACCACCAAGCTCTCGCACGTTGAGTGCGATGCCGTGGTGCTGTCGGCTACCGCGCCCTCCACCCGCATGGGCAAGGGCTACGACCAGGAAATCTGCAAACGTATCGAAGCGGCGCTCGGCAAACCCGCCACCACCGCGGCCACAGCGATGTTGCAAGCCTTTGCCGCACTCAAGATCCAGCGCATTGTGCTCGCCGCCCCCTGGAGCGCCGGCACCAACCAGACGGTCGCCAACTTTATCGACGCCAACGGCGTGCAAGTCTTGCACCAGGAAGCCCTCGGGATCGTCAGCAACCTCGAGGTCGGCCGCCTCGATCCGCAAACCGCCTTCGACCTCGGCCGCAAGGCCGATCGCCCGGATGCCGACGCAATCTTCCTCGCCTGCGGTAACTGGCTGACAGCCGACATCGTCGCCGATCTCGAGCGCGCCACCGGCAAGCCCGTGCTCACGACCAACAACTGCGCCATCTGGGCCATGTTGCGCATCCTGGGCGGGCACGACAGCGTCAAGGGCTATGGCACACTGCTCGAGAATCACCTAAAAGCTTGATTCCAAAAAAGCTTGATTTGAACAATTGATCAATACAATTCGATCCAAACATGGGGAGCACACGGTGGGCGAGATACTAGTCAGCAAGAAGGGCGCAGTCGGAACAATCACCATCTCGAATCAGGCCAAGATGAACGCAATGTCTGTCCAGATGTGGTCAGATTTGCCCAAGGCAATCCGGGACTTTGACCAGGATCCCGAAGTCCGCGTGATCGTCATCACCGGCCAGGGAGAAAAGGCGTTTGTCTCGGGCGCGGATATCTCGCAATTCGACGACGTGCGCAATTCGGCCGACCAGCAGCAGCGCTACGAGGATGCGGTCTCCGCCTCGATGGAGGCGCCCGTGGAATGCCGCAAGCCTGTCATCGCCAAGATCCGCGGCTACTGCTTTGGCGGGGGCCTTGGGCTCGCCGCCGCCTGCGATATCCGCATTTGCACGACCGACGCTACCTTCCGCATGCCGGCCGCGCGTCTGGGGCTGGGCTACGGTGCGCACGGGATCAAGCGCTTTGCCGACCTGATCGGGTTGGCGAATGCCACGGATATCTTCGTGACGGCACGCCGCTTTGATGCACCCGATGCGCTCCGCATGGGGTTCGTCTCGCGCGTTGTCGAAGGATCTGACTTCGACGCCGTCGTCGACCAGTACACCACCCTGATCGCTGAAAACGCGCCTTTAACCGTTGCGGCAAGCAAGTACACGATCCGTCAGGTCTGTGCGCATGAGCATGAGCAGGATCTGAAGGGCGCGGAAGAAATGGTGCTCAAGTGTTTTGCAAGTGAGGATTTCAAGGAAGGCCGCGCGGCTTTCCTGGAAAAGCGCCCGGCGCAATTTAAGGGCCGGTAGATCGATCAATCAGTCGCTGGCAGTGGTGATCCGCTGCTAGTTCAGGCGCCACGACTTGCCCGACAAGAAGGCATGCAGGCAGATGGGAAGCAAGGAAACCGGGAAGCCGGGACGCAAGGAAGCCGGGCAACCCGGCAACCGGGCAACCGGGCGGGCGGACAGACGGACAGACGGCCAGACGGCCAGACGGCCAGACGGCCAGACGGACAGACGGACAGACGGACAGACGGGCAACTGGGCAACTGGGCAGACGGGCGAACGAGCGAACGAGCGAACGGGCGAGATGGCAAGTAGCCACGGCCCACGCACCATAAGACAGCAAAAACGCAGGAGACAACTTCATGAAAGCAATCAAGCACTTTGGCGCAGCCGCATTGGTCGCGGCGGCGGGTCTGGGTAGCATGCTCGCAGGGCAGGGCAACGCCTTGGCCCAGTCCACTTCCGATAAGCCCATCGTCGTCGTGGTCCCGTTCTCGCCCGGTGGTGGTACTGATATCCTGGCGCGCATCGTCACCCCGCGCATCGCTGAAAAACTTGGCACCGTGGGCGTCGTCGAAAACAAGACAGGTGCCGCCGGCGCGATCGGCGCGCAGTACGTCGCCCGATCCGCACCCGATGGCAAGACGCTCATGATGGGGTCGATCTCCGAAATCGGCATCAACCCCAGCCTCTATCCCAAGTTGCCCTACGACGTCGAGCGCGATTACGTGGCCGTGAGCCCGCTGGCTGCCACCCCGATGCTCCTGGTGGTCAACCCCGCCTCGCCGATCAAGACGATCAAGGATCTGCTCGACATCGCGCGCGCAGACCCCGGCAAGATTAATTTCGGGTCCGCCGGCGTGGGTAGCGGTGCGCACATGGCCGCCGAACTTTTCATCTACGCCACCGGCATCAAGCTCACGCACGTGCCCTACAAGGGCACCGGCGCTGCCGTGGCGGACCTGGTCGGCGCTCAGAAGGACATGGTCATGTTCACCACGCTGCCGTCGGCTTCCGCGTTCATCAAATCCGGCCACCTGCGCCCGATCGCCATGGCGACCAAGCAGCGCATCGCCTCAATGCCCGATGTGCCGACCTACGCCGAGCAGGGCGTGACCGGCGCCGATATGGAGTACTGGTATGGCCTGGTTGCCCCCAAGGGCACGCCCGCCGCCGCGATCCAGAGCCTGCACAAGGCGGCACAGGAAGTCATCAAGCAACCCGCGGTCGTCGATTCGCTCGACAAGCAGGGCCTCGAAACGCGCCCCGGTACCACGCAAGAGTTTGCCGACTTCATCAAGGCCGATATGGACAAGTGGTCCAAGGTCGTGAAGTCCGCCAACATCAAACTGGATCAATAAGGCCGGGATCAGCACGGCCCGGTTCGGTAAAACCTGGACCACTAACGTTCGGATGCGCAGAGCCGGATGGGGTGAACTGAATGAGTAAAACCGCTACGCGCACAGGAGCCCGCCTTGCCAGGCCTGAAGTTTGATCGCACGCTATCGCCCGATGTCGCACAACGCTACAAGCGCGAGGGCTACTGGATCGGCAAGAACCTGATCGAGTACTTTGACGCGGCGGTCGCCCGGCACCCGGACAAGACCGCGATTGTCGGCGGCGATACCCGGCTCACCTACGGGCAACTCGCCACTGAGGTCAACCGCGTCGCGTACAACCTGCGAGTGCTTGGCGTGGGCCCAGGCGACGTAGTTTCTGTTCAGCTTTACAACACTTCCGAATTCGTCATGATCCACCTGGCCGCGAGCCGCCTGGGTGCAGTCACGAATCCGCTCTTGCACAATTACCGCGCGAGCGAGCTCACCTACATCCTGGCGCTGGCGCAAAGCAAGGTCGCGATCATCCCGCAGTTCTACCGCAAGTTTGACTACCCGGCGATGTACGCGGGTATGTGGCCGGAGCTGCCGGCGCTAGAGCATATCTTCGTGCTGGGCGGGGCAGGGCTCGACGGAATGCGGCCGTTTGATGAACTGACGGCGCCGGTGGCGGATGCATGCGAGCGTGTCGAGAGGGGCAAGGAGGGCGCCGGCGTGGGCACGGAGTCGCGCACAAGATCGGTCGCCGGATCTGGCACGAGCGCTGCCGTACGCGCACGAGCATCTCTGGGCGAGACCCAAGTACCCACGGCAGCCACAACGGGCGACGACATCACCGCGCTCATCTTTACCTCGGGCACGGAATCCAAGCCCAAGGGCGTCATGCACAGCCACGATACCCAGATGTACGGCACGCTCTGGATGGCCAAACTGTTGGGGCTGACCGGCGACGACATCGTCTGGGCGCCTTCCCCCATAGCCCACGGCACCGGTTTCCAGTGGGGCGTACGCGAGGCGATCACGCTGGGCGCAACTTTGGTGCTCCAGGATATCTGGAGCCCGGACGAAGCGCTGAAGCTCATCGCACGCGAACGCTGCACCTTCACACTGGGCGCGACGCCCTTTGCGGCGATGCTGATGGAGTCGCCGCTTGTTGGATCGCTGGATTTGTCGAGCTTTCGCATCTTTGCGTGCGCGGGCGCCGCGATCCCGCATCAACTGGGCGTGGATATGCGCCAGAAGATCGGCTGCACCCTCGTCGGCATGTGGGGGATGACAGAATGCTTCGTGGGCAGCGCCTCGGCGCCAGATGCGCCAGACGACAA
>CAITPF010000054.1 GCA_903894155.1 uncultured beta proteobacterium
ATTCCCACAGCCCGCATCGCGTAAACGATGGCCAGGAGATTCTTCTTGCTGTGCGTGCCGCCCAGCTTGCCGCAGGAGAACGACCCGACCACATTGAACAACCCGATCAGGCCGATCGCGATTGCGCCCGTGCTCGCATTGAGACCGGCATCCACGACGAAAGCCGGCAGATGCAGGGTAATGAACGCGGTGTGGAATCCACAGACGAAATAGCTCCAGAAGAGAAAATGGAATGTGGGGTGCGAAAGCGCCTGCCGGATCGCCGAGAACAGCGATTGCTGAGGGCCGGTACCCGCCACAGGCTTGCCGCGCAGAAACCAGGTCAGCGGAATGGTGAGCGCCATCATGCAGGCGAACACCACATAGGCGTTTTCCCAGCCAATGCTGTCAATGGCAAACTGCCCCGAGGGCACCACCAGGAATTGCCCGAGCGATCCACCCGCGGTGGCGATACCCATGGCAGTGCTGCGCGATGCCAATGGAACCGAGCGCACGATCACCGGAAGGATGACGGCAAACGTCGTCCCGGCCTGCCCCAGACCGATCAGGACGCCCGCGTAGAGGTACAACTCGAATTCACTGCTCGCGATGCGGCTGCCGTACAACCCCAGCCCGTAGAGCAGCGCGCTCAGCGCCACCGTGCGCGCCGAGCCGAGCCGGTCGGCCATCATCCCCGCGCCGATCGCGCCGAACCCCCAGACCAGGTTCTGCAACGCGAACGCCATTGAGAAGACCTCGCGCGACCAGCCATGCTGAAGCCCCATGGGCTGCATGAATAATCCGAAGGTGGCCCGCGTTCCCATCGCCAGCAGGACGATGAACGTCCCGATCAGGATGGTACGGACCGGCTTCGTGGCCGTGGTGTTGGTCATTTGCACTCGCTGCGTTATGCCGACTTCGCGCTCCTGGCGCGCGCCAGACTTCCAAAGTTGAATTTACAGCCCTCCCGGCACGCGGGTGATTGGTACCGCCGACACGAATCGAACGTGCGACTCCCTTCTTAGGAGGAAGGTACTCTATCCACTGAGTTACGGCGGCACAGGCGGTAGTGTAGCAAGCGCGCAAGCGTTGAACCGAATGCCCACTCAGCCACGCGGGTGATGTGTCGCGTGCAGCGTCTTGAGGCGTTCGCGCGCCACGTGCGTATAGATCTGCGTGGTGGAGATATCGGCGTGGCCGAGCAGCATCTGCACGACGCGCAGATCGGCGCCATGGTTCAGCAGATGCGTGGCAAAGGCATGCCGCAACACGTGCGGCGAAAGCGGCGCACGCACGCCCGCGATCACGGCATACTTCTTGATCAGCAACCAGAAGGACTGCCGCGTCATGGCCGCGGCGCGCGAGGTCACGAACAGGGCGGCGCTTGCGCGAGCCCCGACGAGGTCGGGGCGACCCTCGGCAAGATACCGCTGCAGCCAGTGCGCGGCCTCGGCGCCGAGCGGCACGAGGCGATCCTTGCCGCCCTTGCCCTGCACCACCCGCACCACACCGTCCGACAGGCTGACGTCAAGCGCGGCGATACCGACCAGTTCGGAAACGCGCAACCCCGTGGCATACAGCAGCTCGATCATGGCGCGATCGCGCAGGCCGCGCGGCGTATGCAGCGGCGGCGCCTGGAGCAGCGCCTCGACCTGCGACTCGGACAGCACCTTGGGCACGCGCAGCGGCTGGCGCGCAGCCACCATATTCAGGCAGGGATCGGCCACCACGCGCTGATGCCGCAGCGCCCAGGCGTAATAGCGGCGAAGCGTGGCGAGCCTGCGATTGGCGGTGCTCGGACGCGTCTGGGCATGGCGCGCGGCGAACCACGCTTCGATGTCACCGGCGAGCGCCTCGTCAAGCCCGTGGCTGCGCGCCTCGCGGAGGTACTGCTCGAACGCGACGAGATCGCGCCGATAGGCGGCCAGCGTGTTGGCGGCCAGGCCATCTTCAAGCCAGACAGCGTCAATAAAAGCGCCGACGGCGGCGGACTCTGATTCACTCATGACCGGAGGTCCCGGCGGGCCGCCACAACAGGCCCGCGCCTACTTCATTTCGATCTTCTGCTTGGTCACCACGTCACGCGCCCAGTCGAACTGCGCCTTGATTTCCGCTGCAAACTCGGCAGGCGTGTTGCCCGAAGCCGTCGACCCCTGCTCGTCCAGCACCCTGACGACAGTCGGATCCTTAAGCGCAACCACAGCGGCGTCGCGCAGTTTGTTGACGATTTCGGGCGGCGTGCCGGCCGGCGCGAGCAGCCCATACCAGACGGGTTGGTTCAGTTGCGGGTAGCCCGCCTCGGCGAGCGTGGGCACATCCTTGATCGAATCGATGCGCTTGGGCCAGGCAATCGCCAGCGGGCGCAATTTGCCCGCCTGGATCATGGGCATCGACGACGGCAGGTTATCAAACAGGATCTCGACCTGGCCACCGATGGCGTCAGCGAGCGCCGGGCCCGACCCCTTGTAGGGCACATGGACGATGTCGGTACCGGTAGCCATGCGGAAAGCTTCGCCAAAGAGGTGCAGGACGCCGCAGGTGCCGGAGCTGCCGTAGGAGTACTTGCCCGGATTCTTCCTGAGATCCTCGACAAAGCTGGCGAAATCCTTAGCCGGGAACTTGGGGTTGACCGAAATGACGTTGGCCGTATTGGCGAAGTTCGTGACCGGGGCAAAATCCTTGATCGGGTCGTAGGGCAGATCCTTGGGGCGACAGGCGGGAAGCACGGCCATGGTGGAGACCGTCGCGATGGACAGCGTGTAGCCGTCCGGCTTGGCGCGCGCGCCCTCGGTGGCGCCCACGGCGCCGCCCGCGCCGGCCTTGTTTTCGACCACCATCGGCTGCCCGAGCTCCTGGGACATGCGCTGCGTCACCAGGCGCGCGATGATGTCCGTGGAGCCACCCGGCGCGAACGGCACAATGACGCGGATCGCGTGCGCCGGGAACGTGTCGGCCCGTGCATCCGGGGCGGCGACTGTGACGGCCCCAAGGAGGGTCAGGCTAACGCCGAGAATCTGCAACTTCTTCATGGAATCCTCACTGACAACTGAAAACGCCGCGATCTCCCGCGTTTGGCGACGAACGGCACGAAAAACCTCGCGAGTGGCGAGACCAAAAAGGATAAGGGACAATAGTAGCATTGCGCACCTTCCGCCCCGACACCCGCGATGACCACCCCTTTGCGTACACAAGTACTTGATCTTCCTGATGAATCTGCCACCGATGCGCTCGGCAGATCGCTCGCGATCGTGACAGCCGACCTGCACCCCGGCGCGGGGGGCACGCTACGACCTGGACCGGACGCGGGCGGCCGAATTCACCTTCAGGGTGACCTCGGCGCCGGGAAAACAGCGCTCGCGAGGGCACTGATCCGGGCCTGCGGCGTAACCGGTCGAATCAAGAGCCCAAGTTACGCACTACTTGAATCTTATAAAGTTTTTAACTTATACTTGTATCATCTTGATTTTTATAGATTTAGCGATCCAGCTGAATGGTCCGATGCAGGCTTTCGCGAAATCCTTGAAAACAAGGCACTGGTTTTGATCGAATGGCCCGAGCGTGCAGCCGGGCAATTAAGTCAGCCGGATATGTTGATTCAACTGGATTATGCGCAGAACGGACGCCGTGCAACTCTTAGTGCATACACCGAAAGAGGTACCACATGGTTCGACGCACTGATTCCGACCGCGGGGGGGTTACAGCCGCCCACGACATAGGACGCCGCCGTCTCCTGGCGAGGGCGACGACGCTACTCGTCCTGCCTGTCCTGCCGAGGCTGGCCTTTGCTTCCCGACTGCTGGCCGTGCGGACGTGGCCCGCCGACGAGTACACCCGCGTCACCCTGGAACTCGACAGCGAACTGCGGGCAGAGCACTTCACCCTCGAGAACCCGCACCGGATGGTGGTCGACATCCAGGGGCTCGACATGAGCCCCGCGTTGAACGAACTCGTGCGCAAGGTTCGCACGGACGACCCCTACATCAGCAGCCTGCGTGTTGCGCAAAACCGGCCCAACGTCGTCAGACTGGTGTTCGACCTGAAGCAGTCCATCGCACCGCAAGTGTTCACGCTCAAGCCTGTCGGCGACTATCAGTACCGCCTGGTGCTCGATCTGTATCCCAAGGTGGCTCAGGATCCGCTGACGGCGCTGCTCAGGAAGCAGCCGGGCAAACTTGACGACGATCCGCTTGCGCGGATTCTCGAGGACATCGGTCGCAGCCCCCAGGGCGTGGGCGTCGCCAGCGCTCCCCTGCTGCCGGCACCAGTCGCGCCCTCTGCCGATGCCCAGGCGACGCCAGGCACCTCAGCGGCAACCGCGCCGCGCCTCGGTCGGCGCAGCAGGGTCATCACCGTGGCGCTCGATCCGGGCCACGGCGGCGAAGATCCCGGCGCGATCGGCAAGGGCGGCACGCGTGAAAAGGATGTCGTGCTCGCAATTGCCCAGAAACTGAAGGCGCGCATCGACGCGACGCCCGGAATGCGGGCCTACCTGACCCGGGACGGCGACTACTTCGTGCCCCTGCACGTGCGTGTCGAAAAGGCACGTCGCGTGAAGGCCGACCTGTTCGTGTCGGTGCATGCGGATGCATTCGTGCGGCCCACGGCGGGTGGAAGTTCGGTCTACGTGCTCTCGTCCAGCGGCGCCTCCAGCACCGCCGCGCGCTGGCTCGCCGACAAGGAAAACGCAGCCGACCTCATTGGCGGCATCAATTTGCAGGTGCAGGATCGCCAGATCGCCAAAATCCTTCTGGATATGTCGACCACCGCCCAGATCAACGACTCGGTCAAGGTCGGCGACTCGGTGCTCGGGCAGTTAAAGAACGTCTACCGGTTGCACAAGCCTCAGGTCGAGAAGGCGGGCTTTGCAGTGCTCAAAGCGCCCGACATGCCGTCGATCCTCGTGGAGACCGCCTTCATCAGCAACCCCGACGAGGAGCGCATGCTTCGCAGCAACGCCGATCAGGACAAGTTCGCCGACGCCATGCTCGGCGGCATCCAGCGGTATTTCGCGGCAAACCCCCAGATCGCGTCGGCGGGCTGAGCCCCCGGGGAAGACCGGTTCGATTTCCCGGCGGCACGGGCGAGCGTCCTGCCTCTAAAATGCATGATTCATTCGTCTATCGGTGATCATGCAGCCCCGCCGCCCCATCGTCCCACTACCGGACCTCCTGATCAGCCAGATCGCCGCTGGCGAGGTCATCGAGCGCCCGGCCTCCGTGCTCAAGGAGTTGCTGGAAAACGCCATCGATGCCGGTGCGCAAACGATCGAAGTGCGCCTCGAAGCGGGTGGGGTACGACGCATCGCCGTGATCGACGATGGCGCCGGAATTTCCCCGTCGGAGATGCCACTGGCCCTCACCCGGCACGCCACCAGCAAGATCGTCTCGCTGGAAGAGCTCGAGGCCGTCGACACAATGGGTTTCCGTGGCGAAGCCCTGGCCTCGATCGCAGCCGTCTCGAGGCTTACGATGATTTCCCGCACCCGCGACGAACCCCACGCGTGGGTGCTCGATGGCGCAAATGCCCCACAGCCAGCGGCCGGCCCTCCCGGCACGACGGTCGACGTGCGCAATCTTTTTGACGCGGTACCGGCGCGCCGCAAGTTCCTGCGCTCTGAGGCCACGGAATTCGGCCATTGCATTGACGCGATCGAGCGAATCGCGCTCGCCTGCCCGGAAGTCGGGCTGCGCGTATTCCACAATGACCGCGCGGTGCGCCAGTGGCGGCCCGCATCGGCCTTGCGGCGGATCAGCGACGTCCTTGGCGAAGCGTTCAATGAGCACGGCATCGAGATCGACGCCCAGGCCGGTCCGCTCACCATGGCCGGGGTGGTCACAAGACCCACTGCGGCGCGGGCTCGCGCAGACAGGCAGTACCTCTTCGTCAACGGGCGCCACGTGCGTGACCGCACGGTCTCGCACGCCATCCGCAGCGCTTACGCCGATGTGCTCCACGGCGAGCGTCAGCCCGCCTACGTCCTCTTTCTCACGGTCGACCCGACTGCGGTGGATGTCAACGTACATCCTGCCAAGCATGAGGTGCGCTTTCGCGACAGCGGGGCCGTACACCGGTTCGTTTCTCAAACGGTCACGCAGTCCCTCGCCACAACTGCGGGAACGCACACCGTTGCGGCGCCCAACGCGCCAGGCGCCGGCAGCGCGTCCCCCGACGGCGTCCTTCCGCCGTCCAACGCAATGGGCTGGACGCCCTCGCCCGCCGGCCAGGCAGGCGCGACGGGAGCCGGGCCCATGCACGCCTGGGGCCTGCGCTCGCAATCCGCTTTGCCGCTGCGCGAGCCGACTCCTGCGCCATCCTCACTGAGCCGTGACGACTGGACCCCGCTTTACCAGCCGCTCCCCGAGTCCGAGTCAACCTGGCCGCTCGGACGCGCACTGGCCCAGATACACGGCATCTACATCCTCGCCCAGACACGCCAGGGGCTCGCGCTCATCGACATGCATGCAGCGCACGAGCGCGTTGTCTATGAGCAGCTCAAGCACGCACTGGACGCGCAATCGATGCCGCGCCAGTCGTTGCTGGTGCCTGTCGTATTCGGCGTGACTGAAAAAGAGGTCGCCCTTGCCGATGAATCCCGCGATCAGCTCGACCTGCTCGGTTTCGAGATTGCGCCGGCGGGCCCGCGCTCGCTGGCCTTGCGCGCCGTGCCTGCCCCGCTCGCGCGCGGCGACCTCGAGGCGCTCGCGCGCGGCGTGTTGCGCGACCTCGCCGAGATCGGGGCAAGCCGACTGCTGACGGAGCAGCGCAACACCCTGCTTTCCACCATGGCGTGCCACGGTGCGGTGCGCGCCAACCGGCAGCTGACGATCGAGGAAATGAACGCGCTCCTGCGTCAAATGGAGAACACAGAACGGGCTGACCAGTGCAACCATGGGCGCCCCACCTGGATCCACTGGTCGGTCTCGGATCTGGACCGCCTTTTCCTGCGCGGGCAATGACCGCACAGACACCGATGCCGCTGATTTGCCTGGCCGGTCCGACCGCCGCAGGCAAGAGCGCGGTGGCGGCGGCGATCGCGGCACGCTGGCCGACCGAAATCATCAACGTCGACTCGGCCACGATCTATCGCGGCATGGATATTGGAACAGCGAAGCCGGCGCGCGAAGAGCGCGCGCGCATCCATCATCATCTGCTCGACATCCGGGATCCAGCGCAAACCTACTCGGCCGCGGCCTTCCGGCGCGACGCGCTGCGCTGTGCCGCCGAAATCCGCGAACGCGGGCGCCTGCCGCTCCTGGCCGGTGGAACCATGTTGTACTTCAAGGCGCTGCGCGACGGTCTGAACGATCTTCCGCAGGCCGATCCCGACGTGCGCCGGGAAATCGAGGCGGGCGCGCAAGCCCGCGGGTGGCCAGCGATGCACGAAGCGCTTGCACTGGTCGACCCGGTGACCGCCGCGCGACTCGCGCCCAACGACAGCCAGCGCATTGGCCGCGCGCTGGAGATCTGGACGCTCACCGGGCAGCCGATGTCCACGCTGATCCAGAATACGGCCCGCAGCGATATTCCGGTGCCGACCATCACCATCAGTCTTGAACCCGCCGAGCGCAGCGTATTGCACGCACGCATCGCATCGCGTTTCGACCAGATGCTGGAGCGGGGCCTGGTGGACGAGGTGCGCGCGCTTTACGCGCGCGGCGACCTGACGCCGGAGTTGCCTTCGGTCCGGTGCGTGGGGTATCGACAGTTATGGCCCTTCGTTGCGGGCGAGGAAAGCCTGCAACGCGCCCGGGAACAGGCGATTGCGGCGACGCGGCAGCTCGCAAAACGCCAGCTGACCTGGCTGCGCGCGCTGCCCGACCGGATCAGCATCGATGCGTTATCGGACGCCGCCCCTGGTGCCGTGATCGACCGGATCGGGCCGCTGGCCGATCAGATGACGACCGTCTGAGGATCGGCTTCGCCGCACGCACGGATTTCACCCAGCATGTAGACGATTTCGCCGCGCTCGCGCAGCGCGGCAGCAATCGCACCGGCCTGATCCTTCGGAACAACCACCACCATCCCGATGCCGCAATTAAAGACGCGGTGCATCTCGGAATCGGCCACCCCGCCCTGCTCCTGCATCCAGGAAAACAGGCGCGGCATCTGCCAGGCATCGCGTTGCAGGCAAGCCTGCAGGCCTGACTGCAGGATGCGGGGCACGTTGTCGAGCAACCCGCCACCCGTGATGTGCGCAAGGCCCTTGATTGCCGGCCCGAACTGCGCGATCGTCGCAAGCACGGTCTTGACATAGATGCGCGTGGGCGCCATGACGACATCGCCAAGCGGTTGCCCATGAAAATCCTGCTCTGGCCGCGCATTGGCGCGCTGCAAAATCTTGCGCAACAGCGAGTACCCGTTCGAATGTGCGCCGCTCGACGCCAGGCCAAGCACCACATCGCCCGGCACGATCGACTTGCCGTCGATCAGGAGGGATTTCTCGGCCGCGCCGACAGCGAAACCGGCCAGGTCATACTCGCCATCGGGGTACATACCGGGCATTTCGGCGGTTTCCCCGCCAATCAGGGCGCACCCGGCGAGCTCGCAGCCGCGCGCGATGCCATCGACCACGCGCGAAGCCACATCGACCGACAAGCGGCCGCAGGCGAAATAATCCAGGAAAAACAGCGGCTCCGCCCCTTGCACGAGAATGTCGTTGACGCTCATGGCGACGAGATCGATCCCGACGGTATCGTGGCGCTGCCAGTCGAAAGCGAGTTTGAGCTTGGTGCCCACGCCATCCGTGCCGGAGACGAGCACAGGTTCTCGGTAGCGCTTGGGCACCTCAAAAAGCGCCCCGAAACCGCCAATCCCTGCCAGGACGCCATCGCGCATCGTGCGCGCGGCCATCGGCTTGATGCGATCCACAAGGGCATCGCCCGCATCGATATCGACGCCTGCGTCACGGTAAGTCAGGGGAGTTTGAGGTTGGGTCATGGGAAAAAGCCGGTGTTATGGGACAATGTCGGGATTCGATCCGCGGTTCGCGGTAATTTTACGACGAGTCCATGAGTCGGCAGTTACTACTGGAAATCATCCCCGCGCCGAACCCGTCGCTCGACAACATGGTGGCCGGTGCCAACCTGCCCGCGATCGAGGCGGCAAGAGCACTCCCGGCAGGTCGGGCGCTCTATGTCTGGGGGGCCGCGGGATCGGGCAAGACGCACCTGATGCGCGGGTTGTCGGTCGCCCGCGCGTCGCGCTGGATCGATCCCTCCACCGATCCCGCATCGATTTCCGAACTGGCGACCGCAGCGCTCGATACACCCTTCCCTCAACTCGTCGCGATCGACGACATCCACGAAATGACGCAATCCCAGCAGGCTGGTGTCTTTGCCCTGTACAATCGCTGGCGCGAGCAGGCTGCGATGGGCAGTGCATTCGCCATGGCCGTCAGCGGACACCGCGCGCCGCTGATGATGGATCTGCGCGAGGATCTTCGCACGCGTCTTGGATGGGATCTGGTCTTCAGGCTCGAGCCGCTGTCGGACAGCGACAAGCAGGCCGCGCTCGCCGACTATGCCGAACGAAAGGGATTGCCGCTGACTTCCGAATTGATCGCGTGGATGCTGACACACTATGCACGCGATATCCGCCAGTTGTTTGCGCTGGTCGACGCGCTGGATCGCTACTCGCTGTCCAAGCACCGGGCCGTCACCGTGCCGCTGCTGCGCTCGATGCTGGCAGACCGTGAATTTCTCCAATCATGACCTATAAACGACTCGCGCTCTTCGATCTGGACCACACGCTGCTGCCACTCGACAGCGATTACCAGTGGGCGCAATACCTGGCAAAGTCCGGGCGGGCGGGCGACCCGGAAGTCGCCTTGCGCCGCAACGAAGAGCTCATGGAGCGCTATAACGCCGGCGACCTCACTGCCGAACAGGCTGCGGAATTCATGCTGGGCTTGCTGGCGGCGCACCCGCCGCACCTGCTCGCTGCCTGGCACGAGGATTTCATGCAACGGGTGATCCGCCCCGCCATGACAGAGCAGGCGGTCGAACTCGTGCGCAAACACCTTGCCGCTGGCGATCTCTGTGCGGTGGTGACCGCCACGAACAGTTTCGTCACCGCGCCGATTGCGCGTGCGTTCGGCGTGCCGCACCTCATCGCCACGGATCCCGAATACGTTGCCGGTCGCTACACCGGCAAGATCGCGGGCACGCCGAGCTTCAAGCATGGCAAAGTCATTCGGGTCAACGACTGGCTCACCGGGCTCGATCGGCACCTTGTCGACTTCGAGAAATCCTTTTTTTACAGCGATTCGCTCAACGACCTGCCTCTGCTTGAGGTCGTGACGCATCCGATCGTCACCAATCCGAGCGAAAGCCTGCTGCGCGTCGCACGGGATCGTGATTGGCCGGTCATCAATCTTTTCAACCAAGTGGTGGACCAAAAAACCTGATGATCACCGACACCATCAAGCGCTTTGTTGGACAGCTGTTCGGCCAGCGCGCCAACGGCGGGCTGCAGCGCACCGGCAAAGAGCTCCACGGCATCGATCGGCGCAATGTGTCGCGCCACGCGATCAAAGTGTGCGAAGTGCTGCACCAGCACGGCTACCAGGCCTACATCGTCGGTGGCGCCGTACGCGATCTCATCGTGGGGCTCGAGCCGAAGGATTTCGACGTCGCAACCAACGCAACGCCTGAGCAGATCAAGCCGCTGTTCCGCCGCTCGCGGATCATTGGGCGTCGTTTCCAGCTGGTCCATGTGGTTTTCGGCCCCGAGATCATCGAGACATCGACCTTTCGCGCGCCCGCCTCGCAGGAACAGGAGACCGACGACCACGGGCGGATCCTGCGCGACAACGAGTTCGGCACCCATGAGCAGGACGCGGTTCGCCGGGACTTCACCATCAATGCCCTTTATTACGACCCGAGCACCGAAGAGGTTCTGGATTTTCACCGTGGCGTCGAAGACCTGAAAAAGCGCGTCGTGCGCATGATCGGCGATCCGCGCACGCGATACCGCGAGGATCCGGTTCGCATGCTGCGCGCCGTGCGCTTTGCGGTCAAACTCAACGGCACGATCGATCCGGGCTCGCGAGAGCCGATCGGATCCATGGCTGACCTCATCCATAACGTTCCGGCGTCTCGGCTGTTCGACGAAATGCTCAAGCTGCTGACCTGCGGGCACGCGATGGACTGTCTGCACCAGTTGCGCCAGGACGGATTGCATCGCGGGCTGCTGCCGCTGCTCGACGTCGTGCTCGAGCAGCCCGGCGGCGAGGAGTTCATCGAGCTCGCGCTTGAGCGCACTGATCACCGCGTGCGCGCCGGCAAGACCGTCAGCCCCAGCTTCCTGTTCGCCGCGCTGCTCTGGCACCAGGTGAACCTGCGTTGCAAGCAGCTCATCGCGAAGGGCGAGCAGGGCATGCAGGCGTTGATGGCCGCGGCCGATTCCGTGCTCGACGAACAAACCGAAACACTGGCGATCCAGAAGCGCTTTAGCGCCGATATGCGAGAGATCTGGTTCATGCAGCCGCGCTTTGAGCGCCGATTGCCCAAGTCGATCTGGCGCATGATCGAACAACCGCGATTTCGCGCCGCAGTCGACTTCCTGCAGCTGCGGGCTGCAGCGGGCGAATTCGACAGCGTACTGGCGCAGTGGTGGATGGATCTGGCCAATGCCGAGGATGCCGAACGCGCGACCATGATCGACGATCTCGCCCGGCAGCCGCGCGAAGGCACTGCCGGTGCCGCACGCGCACGCCCCCGGCGACGCCGGCGAGGCCCCGAGCGCACCGGCGGTGAATCGTCCGGATCCGAATCGGAATCTGGCACCACGGCGTCAGGCGGCTAGGCGATCGCCATGCCTACGGTTGCGTATGTCGGGCTTGGAGCCAATCTGGGCGATCCCAGGCAAACATTGATCCAGGCGTTCGCCGAACTGGCTTTGATTCCGGGCGTCCTGCAATGCACGCCCTCCCGGCTCTATGGCAGCATCCCGGTCGACGCCGTTGGCCCGCAATTCGTCAATGCCGTTGCGCGTCTCACGACGCACCTGTCGCCGCTGGAATTGCTCGACGCGCTCCAGGGCATCGAAGATCGGCATGGCCGACTGAGGCCGCACCGCAACGCACCGCGCACGCTCGATCTGGATCTGCTGCTGTATGACGCCGTGCAAACCGAAACGCCCAGCCTGACGATCCCGCACCCGCGGATGCACCTTCGCGCATTCGTGCTCAAACCGCTGGCAGAGCTGGCGCCGGGCCTGGCACTGCGCCAGGGCCGTGTCGAAGATCTGCTCGGACAGTGCGCCGAACAGGAAGTCTGGCCGCTCGTTTGAGCGGCCAGTGCGCCGGAAAGCAACCTTAACCTCAGCCTGACAAGGCCCCGGGGCGGCACAGGAAGTGCCGCTCTGGCGATCAGATGCCCTCTTGCGCCTTGAGCCTGGCGATCGCCTCGGGTGCCACGCCAAGCTCCTGAAGGATGGCCATCGTGTGCTCGCCGACATCCGGCACCGGATCCATGCGCGCCTCGAACTGATTGCTGGTGCCCGGTGGAATCAGCGCGGGCAGCGGGCCTGCGGGGCTGCCGATCTCGCGCCAGCGATTGCGCGCCTTGAGCTGCGGATGCGCCCAGACATCTTTCATTTCGTTGACCCGCGCGTTGGCGATGCCGGCAGCCTCGAGCCGCTGCACGACCTCGTCGATGGACATGGCGGCAAACGCCTGGACAATCAGCGCGCGCAGTTTCTCGCGATTGGCCACGCGCTTGGAGGTCGCGTCAAATTCGGGATTGACGGCAACCTCCGGCTGCAGCAGAACTTTCTCGCAAAACACCTTCCACTCGCGCTCGTTCTGCAACCCGAGCATGACGTTGCTGCCGTCACCCACCGGGAAGGGGCCATACGGATAAATCGTCGCGTGCGCGGCGCCGGCGCGCGGCGGGGGCGACGCCCCCTCGAATGCGTAGTACATCGGAAAGCTCATCCACTCGACCATGCTCTCGAGCATCGAGACATCGAGCCGGCTGCCGAGCCCCGTCTTCTGGCGCAGCAACAGGGCATTGAGAATGCCCGAGTAGGCATAGGAGCCCGCAGCGATGTCGGCAATCGAGCAACCGGCCTTGGAGGGCGTGTCGGGCGAGCCCGTGACCGAAATAAAGCCGCTCTCGCTCTGGATCAGCAGGTCATACGCCTTCTTGGCTTCGTAAGGCCCGCCCTCGCCGTAACCGGAGATATCGCACACGATCAATTTTGGAAAGCGCGCATGCAACGCCTCGAACGAAAGCCCCATGCGCGCTGCGGCGCCGGGGGCGAGATTCTGCACCAGGACGTCGGCCTGCCCGAGCAGCTTTTCCATGATGGCCCCTGCGTCCTCATGCTTGAGATCGA
>CAITPF010000055.1 GCA_903894155.1 uncultured beta proteobacterium
GCGATCGGCCTGATCGGGTTGTTCAATGTGGTCGGGTCGTTCTCCTGCGGCAAGCTGGGCGGCACGCACAGCAAGAAGAATCTCCTGGCCATCGTTTACGCGATGCGGGCTGTGGGAATCCTGTGGATCCTCGTGATGCCGATTTCGCCCTGGGTCGTCTACGTGTTCGCCGGATGGATGGGCCTGTTCTGGCTCGGCACCGTGCCGCTGACGCAGGGGCTGATCGCCCAGATCTATGGTTTGCAGTTTGCAGCGACCCTTTCGGGCATGGTCTTCCTTGGACACCAGCTTGGCAGCTTCACTGGCGTGTGGCTGGGTGGCAAGGTACAGGCGATCACGGGCAGCTATGACGTGGTCTGGTGGATGGGCATTGCGCTGGCGCTCCTCGCGGCGCTGCTGTGCCTGCCGGTGCGTGAAAAGCCGATCGGCGTGCGGTTGTCGCCGGCGGCTGCCTGACGCGGCGCACGGGACATGTCTGGCCGCACACCTTTGCACACTGCGCATCCACTGCGCAGGGTGGTGCTGGGCGTCGCATTTGTTGCCGTGCTGGCGTTGGGGCTCTGGGGCTATACGACCCCGTCCATGCGCCTGGCGTGGGAATCGGTGGCGACCATGTGCGGATTCTAGAAACATTCACGCGCCGGTTCTGCAAGCCCTGCTAGAATGCTGGCTGGCGGGCCCCTTCGCATGGCTCGGCGGTGAACCTGGTCAGGTCGGGAACGAAGCAGCCACAGCCGTGCAGAGTCAGTGCCGAAGTCAGGCTCGCCTCCCCATTTTTCGTCGGTAGTGTCCAACGCCCATGTCTTATCTGGTTCTGGCGCGCAAGTGGCGTCCCCGCACGTTTGAGACCCTGGTCGGCCAGGATCACGTCGTGCGCGCGCTGTCCCACGCGCTGACTACCCAGCGACTGCACCACGCCTGGCTGTTCACCGGCACACGCGGCGTAGGCAAGACGACGCTCTCGCGCATCCTGGCCAAGGCTCTCAATTGCGAAAAGGGCATCACCGCGACGCCCTGCGGCGTGTGCCGCGCCTGCACCGAGATCGATGAAGGCAGGTTCGTCGATTACCTTGAACTCGATGCCGCGTCGAACCGCGGCGTCGATGAAATGACCCAGTTGCTCGAACAGGCGGTCTACTCGCCGGGCTCAGGCCGCTTCAAGGTCTACATGATCGACGAAGTGCACATGCTCACCGGCCACGCGTTCAACGCGATGCTCAAGACGCTTGAAGAGCCACCCCCACATGTGAAGTTCATCCTGGCCACGACCGATCCCCAGAAGATTCCGGTCACTGTGCTGTCGCGTTGCCTGCAGTTCAACCTCAAGCAGATGTCGGGCGAAGCCATCGTCGAGCATCTCGACCAGGTCCTTGGCCAGGAGCAGATTCCCTTCGAGGTGCCCGCGCTGCGTCTGCTCGGCCAGGCGGCATCCGGCTCCATGCGCGACGCGCTCTCACTGACCGACCAGGCCATCGCCTACAGCGCGGGCAACCTGACCGAAGAATCCGTGCGCGGCATGCTCGGCACGATCGATCAACGACACCTCGTGCGCCTGCTCGAGGCGCTCTCTGCAGGGCAGGCACCCGTTGTGATGGAAATCGCGGATGACCTGGCGCTGCGCGGTCTGTCGTACCGATCTGCGCTCGGGGATCTCGCCATCATGCTCTCGCGCATCGCGATCGTGCAGCGCGTGCCCCAGGCCAACGACGAGACCGATCCGCTCGCGCAGGATATCGCTCGCCTGGCCCAGACCCTGCACCCGGATGCCGTCCAGTTGTTCTATACGGTTGCGGTGCACAGCCGCTCGGAGCTCGCCATCGCACCGGACGAATATGCCGGTTTCGTGATGGCTTGCCTGCGCATGCTGTCGCTCGCCGGAAATGCCGCGCCCGGTGCACGAACCGTGTTGTCTGCGCCGATTCCAAAGGCGTCTGCCGCGCAATCCGAACCAACGCCATCGGCCCGCCCGCAGGTGTCGTCAGCCGCAGCGCCCGCATCTTCATCTGCAACCCCAACTGCATCTGCATCTGCATCTGCAACTGCAACTGCAACTCCAACTGCATCTGCAACTCCAACTGCATCTGCGCCGGTGCCGGCGCCGGCGCGCGTCGCGGCGTCCACGCCGCTGCCGGTAGCCTCAGAGGTTAAGGCTGCGGCGCCAGCGCCAGACCGGGCAGCAGCGGCACCGTCTGCGGCAGGATCTGCTCCGCAAGCGCCATCGGTGCCAGCACGCGCCGCGGCACCAGCGCCATCCCCATCGTCAGCATCAGCAGCAACACCCGCATCGCCCGCAAGCTTGTCGCAGACGGTTGCCGTGTCGCCGACCTCTGTGCCGCAGGCTCGCGCCGCGACAGCCGCGCCTTCCACGCGCGACGATTCCCCGGCGGCCAGTGTCGCCGACGACGCAAATTTCGAACCGGATTTCGATTTCGGCTTCGATCCTGTGCCGCAGGAGCCGGATGATTTTTTTGCCGATCCGCAAAGCCAATTCACCGCACCCCGGGTGAGCATTCCGTCGGATGATCCCGCCCGGGCGATCGAGTTGCCTGAGCCGTGGCCGTCATTTTCGGCCGGGCTGGCGCTGTCGGGCATGGCAGCGCAACTCGCCCGGCAGTCGGAGTGGATCGGCGTGACCGGCCGCACCATTGCCCTGCGCGTGCCGACGCGCGCGCTGTCGGAAGGTGCCCACGTAGATCGTCTGCACGCGGTGTTGTGCGAGCATTTCGGCGTTGGCGTCAGCCTGCGCATCGATGTTGGTGCCACGCAGGGCCAGACCGCGCATGCGATTGACGTTGCCGGTCAGCAGGCGCGCCAGCAAGCCGCCGAGGCCGCGGTGGATAACGACCCGTTCGTGCAGGCACTGGTCAGGGACTTCGGCGGGCAGGTCGTGCCTGGCTCCGTGCGTCCTGGTCCGGCGGCTGCCGCTTGAACCCTCCCACTCAGGAAACCCAGACATGATGAAAGGACAGATCGCCGGGCTCATGCGCCAGGCGCAGCAAATGCAGGAAAACATGAAGAAGGCGCAGGATGCGCTGGCCGATATCCTCGTTGAGGGCGCGGCCGGCGGCAACCTGGTCAAAGTCACCATGACCTGCCGCCACGACGTCAAACGCGTGACCATTGATCCGAGCCTGCTGGCCGAGGACAAGGATATGCTTGAAGACCTCGTTGCAGCGGCGTTCAACGACGCGTTGCGCAAGGCTGAGGCGACCTCGCAGGAAAAGATGTCCTCGGTCACCGCCGGCCTTCCGCTGCCGCCCGGGATGAAGTTGCCTTTCTGATGGATAGCGGGTCTTCCGAGCCGCAACCGCTCGTTGCGCTGGTTGACGCCCTGCGGCGACTGCCCGGTGTGGGCGTGCGTACGGCGCGGCGCATGGCGTATCACCTCTTGCAGCACGACCGCGAAGCGGCCGAGAACCTCGGGGCTGCTCTGACACAGGCCGTGAGCCGCCTGCGTCACTGCGAGCGCTGCAACGGTTTCACCGAGGCACCGGTCTGCGCCACCTGCGCGCATGCCTCGCGCGATGCCGGTTTGCTGTGCATCGTCGAAACGCCTGCCGACCAGAACTCCATCGAGGCGACGCACGGTTACCAGGGCCTTTACTACGTGCTCATGGGGCGCCTTGCGCCCCTGGAGGGCATGGGTCCCGACGAGATCGACTTCGGTCGGGTGCTTTCGCGCGCGACCGATGGCGTGGTGCAGGAGGTCATTCTCGCGACCAACTTCACCGCCGAGGGCGAGACGACCGCGCACTACCTGTCCGAGGCCCTGAGAGCCAGGGGCTTGAAGGTCACCCGCCTCGCGCGCGGCGTGCCCGCGGGAAGCGAAATAGAATACGTGGACGCTGGCACCGTTGCCTGGGCGTTGATGGAGCGCAGGCCAACCTGAGCCCGTCCCGGCGCGCTGCCGGAACGATTGTTGGATGGAGACCACCATGTCGATTTCACGTCGTCACCTACTTAAGCTGGCCGGATCGGCCGGTGCACTCGGCATGGCGCCGGCCTTCGTGCGCGCCCAGCAGAAGCCTGAAAAGCCCAAGGTGCATATTGCGGTCGGCGGCAAGTCGCTGACCTACTATTTGCCCCTGACGATCGCCGAGCGCAACGGCTATTTCAGGGACGAGGGGCTCGATATCACGATATCGGACTTTGCCGGCGGCTCCAAAGCCCTGCAGGCCGTGGTCGGTGGCAGTGCCGATGTCGTGTCGGGTGCGTTCGAGCATACGATCAACCTGCAGTCCAAAGGCCAGTTCTTCCGGTGCGTCGTCCTGCAGGGGCGCGCGCCGATGATCGCCATCGGGGTGTCGGCCAAGACCATGGCGGGGTACAAGACCGCTGCCGATCTCAAGGGCAAGAAAGTCGGCGTGACTGCCCCGGGATCATCGACCAACATGATGGTCAACTTCTTCCTTTCCAAGCAGGGGCTCAAGCCCTCGGATGTCTCCATCATCGGGGTCGGCGCGGGTGCGGGTGCCGTGACGGCGATTCGCAGCGGCCAGATCGACGCGATCTCCAACCTCGATCCAGTCCTGTCGATGCTGCAGGCGGCAGACGACATCAGGATCATTTCGGATACGCGCACGCTCAAGGACACCATCGAGATTTTCGGCGGCAACATGCCATCCGGTTGTCTCTATTTGCCGCAGGCGTTCATCGACGCGAACCCGAACACGACACAGGCGCTGGTCAACGCCATGGTGCGTGCCGACAAGTGGATCCAGAAGGCCGGGCCAGAAAAGGTCACGACCACGGTCCCGGAGTCCTACCTGCTCGGCGACCCGAAGGTCTATGCGCTCTCGGTGGCAAAGTGCATGGAAGGGCTCTCTCCGAACGGGATGATCCCCGAAGATGGCCCGGCCACCGCGCTCAGGGCGCTGGCCGCTTACGACCCGCAACTCAACGCGGCGTCGATCGACCTGGCCAGAGTCTGGACCAATGATTTCGCCTCGCGCGCCAATGCCAAGTACCCCGATGTCAACGTCTGAGCATCCTGCCCTTGCGCTCGAGGCAATTACCTGTACCTTTATCTCGCGTGAAGACCCCAGCCAGCGTTACACCGCAGTGCGTGACACCACGCTGCGCATTGCACCGGGCGAGTTCGTCTCGGTCGTGGGGCCGACGGGTTGCGGCAAATCGACGCTGCTGAATGTGGCCGCGGGCCTGCTCTCGCCATCGAGCGGGCAGGTGCGCGTCTTTGGCGAGCCCCTGTCGGGCATCAACCGTCGTGCCGGCTACATGTTTCAGGGCGAAGCGTTGCTGCCCTGGCGCTGTGCGCTCGACAACGTCATCGCGGGCCTGGAGTTCGCCGGCGTCGAGCGCCGCAGAGCCCTCGACGAGGGCCGGGCGTGGATGCGCCGCGTCGGCCTGGGTGGATTCGAGGATCGGTATCCGCACCAGATGTCGGGCGGCATGCGCAAGCGTACGATGCTGGCGCAGACGCTGATCCGGGATCCGGACATCATCCTCATGGATGAGCCGTTTTCCGCTCTGGATATCCAGACGCGCCAGTTGATGGAAAACGAGGTGCTCGAACTCTGGATGGCCAAACGCAAGGCCGTTCTGTTCATCACCCATGATCTGGACGAGGCAATCGCCATGAGCGACCGGGTCGTGGTGCTGTCTGCCGGGCCGGGCACCCATCCCATCGGCGAGTTCCCGATCGACCTGCCGCGTCCGCGCGACGTGGCCGAGGTGCGCATGCAGCCTCGCTTCATCGAACTGCACGCGGCGATCTGGGCCGTCTTGCGCGATGAGGTCCTCGAGGGCTATGCCCAGCAGAAGCGAGCCTGACTCATGATCTGGAATGCAATCAAACCCTCGTCGCGACTTTCGTTGCGCGTCTGGCAGATCGCGATACTGGTCGTCATCCTGGCGGGTTGGCAGATCGCGTCGGCCGATCCGAAAATCGCATTCTTTTTTGGCAAACCGCTGGCGGTCTGGGGCCGCATCTGGGACTGGTTCGTGGTCAACCGGGATATATACCATCATCTGGGCATTACGCTGACCGAGACGGTACTGGCGTTTTTCATCGGTACGGCCGCCGGCATGGGCACAGGCCTCTGGCTCGGGCTTTCACCGGCCGCCAGTTTGATTCTTGATCCCTTCATCAAGGCGGCGAACTCCATGCCGCGCGTCATTCTTGCACCGATTTTTGCGATGTGGTTTGGCCTGGGGATCTGGTCCAAAGTCGCCCTGTCCGTGACCCTGGTGTTTTTCATCGTGTTCTTCAACGTGTACCAGGGCGTGCGCGAAGTCAGCCCGACGCTGCTGGACAATGCCCGCA
>CAITPF010000056.1 GCA_903894155.1 uncultured beta proteobacterium
GACCACCATTGGCAATGAGCCTTCCTCATTTCCATCGGATCGAGTTTATCCGTGTCCGCCGCCTGCTTCTCCAGTTGGGACTGCCACTGTTCGGTCGTGTCGGTCTGATCGTTTAGCACGTCGATCGAAAGATCCAGGGTGTGGGTCTTGGCCGATGCGACGAGCCCGTTGGGCGACTTGCGCAGAAGTCCCGTACCGCGGGCCAGCGCACCGAAGGTCCGGTGCAATAACGGATCCTTCATCTTCTTGGCCAACTCGCCTGAGCCTTCCTGGAGCAAATTCGCCGACCAAATCGAGCTTTCGTTGCGGAAGCACCAAAGCAGTCGATCGGCCTTGTCAGCCAACAACACATCCGGGGGGGCGGGCTGCGTATAGGCCGAAGCCAAGTTTTCCACTTGCCGCTGCGGGCGGATCGACTCTACGCTGACCTGCGCATCGACAGGCAACTCACTCCAGCCACGCACATGAATTAAAGGATGATTGGCGTCAACCCAAACCTCCAGCGACACGACTTCGCCCGGCTTGCCCGCCTGCACTGCGATGCGGGCGTTTTGCAGGTCCAGCGTTTGACAAAACGGCAGCCCGGTTGCAAATGGATTGGGTTTCAGCGCAATGCGAATTTTCCCCAGCTTCCGGTTCACATGGTTGCCGTCGAACGCATCGGCCTTGCTGATGTAGAACAGCAGGGCGCCTCCCTCTTCGACCCAGACGTTCAGGCCGATGTCACCGTTTCCCAGCGGCATCGAGCCCAGCGAGTCCTTACTCGGCGAGGCCCAGACTACGTCGCATGGACCGAGCCAAGCCAGGTCGCTGGCCGCGGCGCGGCCGTCAAGGTCCGGCACAACCCCTTCCGCGGCCAGCCGGGTGACTGCGGTGCAGAGACTGCAGGCGGTGAGGGTTATGGCTATTAATTTATTCATTTGGGTTTGGGTGTTTTGTTTCACTTCTTTCCCTGGTAATCCTTCGGTAGCGGAGGCCGGACGACCGGATCGGCATTCTCCGCGTGATAGATCTTGATCAGTTCGGCAAAGGCCTGGTTGCACCGCTCATTCGGCTTGCCGCCGTTGGCTTTAAGCTCGGCGTCGAGCAGCGCGCGCAGATAGAGTTGCCGCCAGCGCCATGCGTTCTTCGCCTGGGGCGTCAGCAATCCGTCAATCCGCTGCATCGTGGCATAAGCCTCTTCCGCGCCGGGATCGGCCTGCGGCGCAGCGCCTTTCGACGGAAACCAGTCCATTCCAAGCTTCACGCCTTCCAATTCGCCGGGCCACCAGCGCCAATGATGGTTCTGTTCGAGCGTCTTCACGACATCCGCAATATCCCCGACGACATCCGGCGAGAACTCGAAGGCTATATATTCCTTCACTGTCTCAGCGGTAAGCTGATCGTTCCAGTAGAACTGACTGTAAACCGCCTTGGTCAGATCCTCGTAAATCCCCTCGGAATAAGGGAACCCGCCGCTTGAAATACCCTTGACCGCATTCCATTGGCCCTGTGAACGGGCGGTGAGCGGAGTGGCGCCGAACCCACCCCACGGGAATGTCTCGTGCATACTGATCTCGGGGAAACCGAAGATCGGCAGGCCGAGCTCTTTCGGATCGATCCCGTTGCCGAAGGAAGGCTCAAGTAGAATCTCGTCTGCCAGGCCCTTGTTCCGCGCGAGCTGTTCCTTGATCTCGCGCCATTCCCCTTGATCAATCATCCAAGTGGAGAGGACGATCTTCGTGCCCGGCATCTTCTTGCGGGCGAGGTTGCCCACCTCTGTGACGCATTTCATAAATCCTTTCGAGCCCCACGGCATGCACTCCGCGCAGCCGCAACTGCCCGAGTCGTAGGGCCAGATCCAGACAAACCGAGGCTTGAGATCAGCAGCCCAGTCAAACTCCTCGCCGAGGACCTTCGAGATATACTTCATCCCCTCCGGCTTGCTCGGGCAGACATAGCACGGGAAGCAGCAACCGCGGTAGGCGCTAGGC
>CAITPF010000057.1 GCA_903894155.1 uncultured beta proteobacterium
ATCGACTTGTCATTACCACACATTCCGATGAATAACCCTACCGATCAGACGCAAATCAAGAAATTGCGCTTCACGGGGGTGCCCACCTTCATGCGCACACCCTCTTGCTCCGATTTCAGTCAAGTCGATATTGCGCTCGTGGGCGTTCCGTTCGACGGCGGCGTCACCCTGAGGCCCGGCGCGAGATTCGGGCCCCGCGAAATACGCAACATGTCCTCCTTCACGCGAACAATTCATCATGTCACCGGGTTCAACCCGTTTGATGCCTGTCGCGTCGGTGACGTCGGAGACGTACCCTTCACCGATATTTTTCATCTTGAACGCGCGCACGAAGACATCCGGCGGTTTTACGAACCACTTTTTGCCGCCGGGAAGATCGCACTCACCGCAGGCGGGGACCATTCGATCACCTATCCGATTTTCCAGGCGTTAAGACCCTCACGGCCCATCGGTATGGTGCATATTGATGCACACACGGACACCTGGGATGACAACAACGGCTCCAGGTTTAACCACGGTTCTCCCTTCCGGCGTGCGGTCGAAGCCAATTTGCTCGATCCGAAGCGCACCATACAAATCGGAATTCGCGGGGCACAAAATTCGGATGAGGGCTGGCGCTTTTCCCTGGAAAGCGGCATGCGCGTCGTATTCATCGAAGAGTTTGAGCGGATGGGCGTGGACGCGGTGATTGCGGAAGCACGACGCGTCATCGGAGACGGCCCGGCGTATCTCTCGCTCGATGTCGATGGGCTCGATCCGATTTTTACGCCCGGCACGGGCACCCCGGAAATCGGTGGTCTTACGACGCGCGAAACGCTCAAACTACTCCGGGGCCTGGCTGGCCTGGACTGGATCAGCGGCGATGTGGTGGAAGTAGCGCCGGCCTACGATCCAAGCGGCAATACGGCACTTGTGGCCGCAACGCTGATGTACGAAATTCTCTGCCTGCTTGCAGAGCGGTTCCGCCGGAAATAGCGCAGAGAAACCTCATGGGATACAGTTGGCAATTCCACGTGATCCTGCAGTACTGGCCGGTGTTCGTCCGGGGCGCCATGATCACGTTGCAGATCACGCTGATTTCAGCTGCGCTCGGCATGATCATTGGGGTGCCGGTCGGCATTGCGCGTGAGGCACGTGCGACGTGGATACGATTGCCGGCAACGAGTTATGTGGAACTGTTCCGCTCCACCCCGGCGCTGATTCAGATAGTGTGGATCTATTACTGCCTGCCCATCCTGACGGGCATTCAGTTTGAGGCAAAAACGACGGTGATTCTGGCCCTTGGCCTGCACACCGGTGCGTATATCGGCGAAATCGTGCGAGCGGGAATCAATGCAGTCGACAGAGGGCAACTGATGGCCGCCCGTGCAATCGGCATGTCTTACTGGCTTGCGCTGCGACGCATCATCCTGCCTCAGGCCGCGCAAAAAATGATCCCGCCGCTGATCAATGAATTCGCCAACCTCATGAAGCTATCGACACTGGCATCGACCATTGCTGTCTATGAGCTCTTGCAGGAATCCAACAATCTGATCGCGTCGACTTACCGTCCGCTCGAAATCTACACATTCCTGGCGATTGTCTTTTTCGCCGTGACATTTCCCTGGATCTGGTTGTCTCGCAGGCTTGAGCGCAGACTGCAGAGGATGTCGTGAGCCGTGGGAAGCGCAAGCGGCATAACCGGCTCATCACAAAATTCAATGATTCAGGACCCGACCCGAATGCTCACGATCACTGGTCTTAACAAGTCATACGGCAGCCTGAGCGTGCTGCGCGACATCGACCTCACGGTCGAGGGCGGTGACGTCATTGCAGTCATCGGCCCCAGTGGATCGGGGAAAAGCACGCTGCTCAAATGCATCAACTTCCTCGAGCCCTATGACACGGGATCCGTGATTTTCAATGGGAAACTGGTCGGTTATGTCGATGGTCACGACAGGTCCGGAGTGCGCAAACTCGCTCCGGAGTCCATCACCAACCAGTTGCGCACCGAAATCGGAATGGTATTTCAGAGTTTCAATCTGTTCCCCCACATGACCATTCTTGAAAATATTATTGAGGGCCCCACGCGAGTCCTGAAGATTCCGAAAGAACAGTCGATCTTGCAGGCCGAGCAACTGCTCGCGCAGGTTGGGCTCTCGGATAAGCGCGATGTCCGCCCG
>CAITPF010000058.1 GCA_903894155.1 uncultured beta proteobacterium
CCTTGCGGCCCGGTGAGACGAACTCTGCAGCCTTGCGGACTGTAGGCGCATCGACGCCGGACACGACGCGCGGCATCAGCGCGAGCGCCATCGCGAACCCCCGAACCCGGATCCGATTCCTTCTCATCGCAAGACTTGCCCGGTTGCACTTTCCGGCGCGCCCGATTCGGCGTCGATAGGGTCTCCCGGCTCGACAGGCATCAACCGATCCCCATAAATCACCGGGATGGGGGCTGGCGCGCCAGGTTTCTCCAATCCAAGCAACCCGGCGAGATGTCCGGCTCCGCGCGCGGCGGGCCCGTCTGAACGCGAATTCCCGCCTTGCACTCCCTGGGTACTGAGAACCGCGGTAATCGCGCCATCCTGGCGCGCGGCCACAAGTTTGACCGCCTCCGCCGATGTCGTCTCGAGAGTCACCGTCGCGTACTCGGAGGGTTGCACACCGGCAACTTCATCGGCAGACGCGACCTGGCGACCGGTCGCCAGCACCTGAACCTCGCTGAGCAACGGCGCCGTCAGGCGTCGACCACGATGCTCGAACGATACGTAAAGGTCAATCACGTCGCCGGGGCTCAACATTCCCGACAGCGAACTGATCTGGTCGACCGGGATGGTCACGGCGCGCTTGCCGGGAGCCAGTCGCGTGGCCAACCCTGCCTCGCTACGCGGTGCCACATGCGCGCTCAGGATTGGTTGCCCAGCCGCCAGCGGCGCTGTCGCCTGCATCCCCACCACACGAGCGACATCCGTGGTCGCGATTGAATCCGGATCGACCCAGCGCAACGGAATCTCGCGCATGGCAAGATCGGACAATTGCAGGATTGCTCCCGCCTCGATCGCGCGCGCCGCGACCACCCGAGTCACTTGCTGCCCTTGCTCGGCACGCTCGATCTCTCGCGTCTTGTGATCCAGATGCCTGTCAATCGCCCAGGCCGCCAGGCCACCAAGCGCCGTGGATAGGGCGAGCAAGGCCCATACCCTCCCCGTCTGCGTGAGTTTCATGGTTATCAATCCGATTCAAATGCAATTGCCATCGTGCGCCCTTCGATGTGGGCAATATCCAGCTTCAGCCGTCGACGCCCGCACGCGGACTCAAGCGACACCCGACGATCCGGAACACTCGATGCGTGGCGATTCATGGTCGTCCATCCTTCGCGAGGCATTGAGTACAGCAGTCGCGCAACGAGCGCATCGACGCCGACATCCACCACAAAGCCCCGAGTCCGTGCGATGGACGGCCGGTCGACCGACGTCGAGGCGGCAGGCGACGCCGGTTTCGGCGGACCATCGCGAGACGGACCCGCTTCTGGCAAGATTGAAACGCCTGCATCCAGCAGGTCGAACAGAGGGTGTGAATTCCCGATTCCCGCGAGATGCCGGGCTACCGGATCTCCGCATCGCATGTCCGGCGTCCGGAATGACGGCGCGGTTCGGCTCAAGCGCATCGCAGTGAGTGCGCCCACGGCACGCCGATCACCCGTATTTGCCGCATAGAGAGCGATCGACGTCCCGTCATCCTCCCATTGCGCAATGGAAACACCCTGCGATATCGTCAGCATCACTTGCTCGGGGAGCAATGGGGCAAGGCGGGCAAGAAAAATTTCAACCGGTATCGCGATGTCGAGTTCGATCATCTCGATGGCAAGTCCATTCAAGAGAACGCCCTCAAGGACTGGCGTCGCGATCACCTCTTGCGGCAGCCGAACGGCGGACAGCAGCCCTTTGGCATGCGCGAACGTGGCGAAGCCAGAGGCGGCAAGCGCAACGACCGTCGTGGCGAACCGTTTTGCAAACCGCCCTACCTGCGCGGAATGTTTCATCGTGGCGATCGCGGAATGTTTCATTGTGGTGATTGCGGGCACGGAATGTTTCATCGTGGCGATCGCGGAATGTTTCATTGTGGTGATTGCAGGCCCGGAATGTTTCACTGCGGCGATTTCCGCAACAGACCGGCCGGAACGAATCCGGTCCAGCGCACGAGCCAGTCGGTGTCCGGGACAGGACGACGCCACGGCGAATCGACCCGTTCGATCCGCTTGGCGGCCTGGCGGATGAGCTCAGAGGACCTGCCCGCCGCGTCAGACCACGCCATCGCAGAGGATGCCGTATGCGACTGGACTTGCGCATCGGATCGGCCGTGTCCCGTACCGCCGTGCAAATACGTGTGACGGGCAATCCATGGAGCAGGCACCCAGGCGGGCAACCGTGCCGCGATCGCGACACCATCGGTCCCGGATGACCCCACGACGATGCCGCCAACGCCCACCTGCCACTCGGTCATCAATGTCCGAATTGGCCCAACAGGCGCGAAACGATCCGCGTCCCGATCGAGGCGCGTTCCGGCGTCTGGAGGCTTGCCCAGCGTGCGCAGAAATCCAGTCGTCGCGCTGCGAGTCAGGGACTGAATCGACAGATCGTGCCACCGCCCTGTCGCGTGCACGCCTGCCGCAAATGCGCCCAGTACGGCAAGGCCGAGCATCGCCTCGACGAGGGATTGCCCGCGCTGCCTTGCAACGCTCATCGCGACGCCCTCTGATCCAACGGCAACGCAGGAATGCCGGCGGGGACGACGATGAGACGCGCATGCCAGTACGGATGAAACAGGCTTGGTTTCTCTATTCTTCCATCCGGGCGCGGATGCGGGCGCGCAAAGTAGGTATGCGCGGCAGCTAACGCCTCGAGCGGCTCGTTTCGGGTTGCGACAATTCCTGACCCCCGGCCGGACGAGGTGCGCCGATCGCCATCGCGCGCAGGATGGCGTCCAGCAGCCGACTGTCGGACATTGAGCACGAACCGCAGCGGCGCTCGGCTGTCGGAGGCGAGATCCGCATATCCGGGTCGACCGCGAGTCGCCCACCGGATGCCAGTGCCTTGCCCCCAGCGGTTCGCAAGACGATTGTCGGTGCCATTGAAAATATCCCAGTCTGGCAGGGCTTGCTGGCCGACCCATCGCCAGAACGCCTGATCGGAAAACCGCTGAGGCGCACCATCGGTGTCAGCGACTTCGTCCTTGCCCGCGAGACCCGCCCCCGCACCTGCGCCGGCAGCAGCATCGCGCTGTTCGCCGGGCATCGCGCCCGCCAAGGACCCGGACGCCGAGGCAAGCGCCGCGCCGTCCGCACGCAGGATGGCCCAACCCATGGGATATTCGCGCTGATAGCATCCGATGATATTGTTCGATCGCAACGCGTGAAACGAAAGCGTATCGGACGATCGCCAGTGCCCCTGGCGATCCAGAGAAGTCTCGCCACGGCGTCGTAACTCGTGCCGCTTATGGGGGCAGCGCGCGCTGATGGCCCAAAGATTGCGGCGGGTCGCGTTGCGGTCATTCAGGTAGCCATGCTGGCGCGTCACCGCGAAAAGCAAACGCTGCCAGGCAGGGCTTTCGCCGGTGAGGCGCAACACCTTTCCGGGCAAATCGTCGGGACCGATCGCGTAAGACACCCCAAGCGACTCAAGCGAATCGCCGCGCAGGGCAGATCCGCTTGCCCCAACGTTGCGCACCAGAACCTGCCGGATGGCATGATCCCTCATGGGCATCAATTGCCGAATCTGCTGGTCTCGTGCCACAGCGACAACCTCATGCAATAGCGCGTCATGCCGGCGAAATGCCTGCTCAAGCTGGCCAAGCGCCACGGCATCTGCCCCGCCGCCGGCCCGTGCTGCCAGGTAGGCTGCCGCATGGCGGGCGCCGAAAAGCATTCCGATCACGGTAGCGGGAGGATTGAACGCGCTCGACTGACGCGACTGCGTTGCACGAAACCGCTCGGCCGACGCGATCGTCACCAGATGAGCCATTGCCACCTGGTGCGCCAATTGGGCGCGGTTCAGGTACGCGTGCAAGTTCAGTGCGCGCGCCTGAACGACCGCCCCGCTGTACGCGGCGGCATCCGTGGCGCGCACGAGCGAGGTCTTGTCGTGCGCCAGATGCCCCAGCGTATGGCTGCCGGCCCAGGCGATGATCGCCAACGCCGCCATCAATCCAATCACCACGGCCGCCATCAGTTTCCCCCGGATGCGCCGCCGGTGAAGGACTTGAGTGACTTGGACATTGCCTGACCCGCAGCCGATTCGGCGGCAGACTGCGCCGAGCGGGACTGTTGCGACCCATCTTCGCCTGCGACTTCCTTGGCGATGGCGGCAGTCTGCGAGCGCAGCACCTGCCCGAAGTACTGGAATACGGCGATCGCGGCGACTGCAACGAGTGCCACGATGATGATGTACTCGGTCATCCCCTGGCCGGACTGCGCCGAGCGATCGGACACACCGGATGACAAGCTTTGAAAGTCTTGTTTGCGCGACACTGGAACCCCCTGAGTATGTCAGGCGCCAGTGTCTCGTCATCGACTCCCGCGATCAATACGCAAGAGTCGCCATGGATGAATGAAACTCCGTGAACGAAACGCAGTGAATGAAACGCAGCGATTGCCCCGCAAGCAGCGGGCGATCGATCTCAGCCTTGCTGAATCTACCCGCCAGAAAAATTCGATCCGAGGTTCGTCGGAGCTGCCAGCCATAAAAATTCGACCCGGGGTTCGCCGGATCTGTCAGCCGTAAAAATTCGATCCGAGGTTTTCGGAATCTACCAGCCGTAAAAGCGTGGCCAGACAGCGACCATCCCGTCGCCCGAAATCGCCTGATACTCGGGAAACTGCGCGCCGGTCGCGCAGGCGTGATTCGGCAAGATGCGAAGGACCGTGCCGACCGGAAAGTGCCCGGCGATATCCGGATCCGGCGCCCCCACCCGAGAGACGATTCCATGCTCCTGGTTCGCGCCGCTGATCGTGTAGCCCGGCATCGGGTCACCGTGCGCGTCGCAGACCTGTCCATAGCCGAAATCATTCGCCTGACGCTGCGTGCCGCGATCGCGGCTCATGGCCATCCAGCCGGCATCGACGATTGCCCAACCCTTTTCACGCTGATGGCCGATGACGGTCGTCAGCACGCTCAGCGCGATGTCCGATAAAGCACAGACGCCGACGTTATGCATGACGAGGTCGAAAAACACGTAGACCCCGGCACGGATTTCGGTCACGCCGTCCTCGTGCTGCGCCGACAAGGCCGTGGGCGTAGAGCCGACGCTGACCATATCGCAGGCGAATCCCGCCGCGCGCAGGCGATCGGCAGCGCGAACGCAACCCGATCGCTCGGTTTCAGCCATCGCCTGCAGTGCCTCTACGGTATTGAGGTCGTAACTTGAGCCAGCGTGCGTCATGACGCCAGCGATCTGGCTTCCAGGCTGTGTGAGCATCCGGGCCACGTCCAGCAACTCGGCGGATTCGGGCTTGATGCCACTGCGATGGTCG
>CAITPF010000059.1 GCA_903894155.1 uncultured beta proteobacterium
CCGGCCTGCTGTCGCCAAATATCTTGGTGCATACGAAAAGTCGGGATTAAGCTTTGACGAAGCGCTGGGACTTCCCGACAGCGCGCTCGAAGATCGCCTGCAATGCCCACAGAAGACCGTAGACGCGCGACTTGAGAGTGCCATGGCCTTTTTCCCCACCATGGCCAAGGAACTGTCCAAGGTTGGCGTTACGCGGAATATCCTTTGGCATGAATACCTGAAAGAACATCCAGATGGCTTCGGCTACTCGCAATTCTGCCATCATTTCACCCTGTGGCTCAAACTCGATCCCGAGGTCACCTCGCACATCGAACACCTGCCCGGCGACCGCGTGTACGTCGACTTCACGGGAAAGAAACTGACCTGGTACGATCCGATCACCGCCCTTGCTGTGGAGGTTGAGGTCTTTGTCGCTATCATGGGCGCGAGCGGCTATACCTACGCCGAAGCGGTCGCATCCCAAAAGCGGGACGACTTCATCCTGTGCAACTGCAACGCGCTTGAGTTCTTCGGCGGCGTCCCGGCGTCGATCATGCCCGACTGCCTCAAGAGCGCCGTGAAAGATGGCGACAAGTACGAGAGCGACATCAACCCCGAATATGAGATGTTCGCCCGGCACTACCAGACCGTCATCATGCCCGCTCGGCCCCATAGACCGCGTGACAAGGCGCTCGTCGAAGGGGCGGTGAACATCCTCTACACCCGCGTGTTTGCCCCCTTGCGGAACAGGGAAATCGGTTCGCTTGTCGATTTGAATGCGGAAATCCTGAAACTTTTGGCCATTCACAACGGCATGCGCTTCCAGAAGCTTCCCCAGTCCCGTCTGGAGCGCTTTGAGTTACTCGACAAGCCGGCCCTCAAGGCCCTGCCCGCACGACGCTACGAGATCATGCACCACCGTTTCGCCACCGTGCAACCCAACTATCATGTGGAAATCAGGGAGGATTGCCACTACTACAGCGTTCCCTTCACCTTCGCCGGCAAGAAAGTCTCCGTCTTCTCGACGGCCCGAACGGTCGAGGTATTCCATGGCAACGTCCGGATCGCCTTCCACCTTCGCGTCGCGTGCACCAGCAGTCTGCGGTATACGACAGTGAAGGAGCACATGCCCTCGTACCACCGCTTTTACGCCGAGTGGACGCCCGAACGTATCAGTCAGTGGGCTGCCTCGGTCGGTCTCAACGTCAAGGCCATCGTTGGCGACATCATGGCCCACGCTGAGCATCCCGAGCAGGGATTCAAGTCATCGATCGGCATCATCAGCCTGACGAAGAAATACTCTTGCGAACGTGTCGACATGGCCTGCCGCATCGCCCGTTCCGATGGCGCCTGTGGCTATCGCGGCGTGAAACGGGTGCTCGAGACCGAACGGGATCTTGTGTTCCTCGCCTCAGAGCGCCTACAGGTCCCCTTGCAGTTCCATGAGAACCTGCGTGGCCAAGATGCCTACAAGTAAGCGCGGACAACCGGCATGAATATACAAGCGACACTGGAAAAGCTTTCGGGCCTCAGGCTTTCAG
>CAITPF010000060.1 GCA_903894155.1 uncultured beta proteobacterium
ATAACTCCAGCCTACTTTGACGCACTACGAGCACGCATTAAACAAACTTTTGCCAATAAATAATGATTGGAAAGCAATTTTTACCTCACCGCTTTGCGATGGATGACAAAGAGGAGATTGTTCGCTATTACGAGCAAACGTCAACAGAGCAAATTGCATTGAGTTTCGTTAATGCTCTCGACCAAGCCTACGCGCAAATCCTTAAATATCCCAACATGGGTTCACCCCGCCCCGAGCATGATCTGGACCTAAGTGGCATTCGCTCATGGTCGCTAAAACGATTCCCCCATCAAATCTACTATGAAGTACACGATGATCGAATAGAACTCTGCCGAGTCCTACACCCCAGACGTGATATCACGCCCTCCATGTTGTCTGGCCGGCGGTTGCAGTAAGGATTGGGCATGAAACCGTAAGGACTCAATTATGGATTCAGCAATCGCATCCCAAACTGAACGCCCGGTCGTTGCGCCATCCGGTCAGCCCACGCGCGCAGATTCGGAAAATCGGCCACCGCATCCACCAACGCACGGCGCAGCACGTAGTTGGGATACAACATGAGATCGGCAAACGAGATTTCGTCGACAAGGAATTGCCTGCCCTCCAACTGCTGGTCGGCGAAACCGAAGTAGCGCACCAGACGCTGCTCGAACAATTCGATGATGCTTGGTACCTTCTCCGGGGCGATCACCGCCACCTGCTGCAACGCCGCGCTGGTGCCCCCGATATCGGTGGCGGCCTGCATCGACCATTTCAGCGCCTGAAAATAGCGAGCCTGATCCTCAGGGATCAACTTGCGCGCCTTTGTGCAGGCATACATGACGATGGCACCCGACTGAGTCAGGATATAGGGCGCTCCACCCACCGACCGGTCGACCATCGCCGGAATCTGCCCGGCCGGGTTGATTGCGAGATAGCCCGGCAATTTCTGTTCCTTGAGCGTCAAGTCGACCGGGATCACCCGATGCTCCAGGCCGCACTCCGCAAATGCCAGCGTTGCCCTAAGGCCATTGGTTGTCTTCCACGCGTAGACGTCGATCATGTGATTTCCCTGGGGTTGCCCGTTAACTTGTCTAAATCGCTCGTCACCGAGGCTTCATTCGATCTTGATCGAGGCCTGGCGGATCAGACTGGCCCACGCGACGCTCTGCCCGGCCAGCCAATCCTGATATTGCCTCGGCGAGTAGGACGTGGGCACGACCTTGAGTTGCTGCAGGCGCGCCGCCATTTCCTTGCTGTTCATGAACTGGTTCACAGCGCCGTTCAGTTTGATCACGATCTCCGCAGGCGTGCCTGCCGGGGCGAATAGGCCTTGTGAAATCAGCGACTCAAATCCCGGGACACCCGCTTCGCTCATGGTGGGGACCTCAGGCGCGTAGGGAGATCGCTCTGCCGACGCGATGGCGATCGCCCTCAGTTTCCCGGCCTTCAGATATTCGATCACGCTCGGCAAGCCGGTGAACACCATATCGACCTGCCCGCCAAGCGTGTCAGAAATAGCGGGCCCGCTGCCCTTGTAGGGCACGTGGACGAGTTTGATCTTCGCATCGATCTGGAACTTCTCCGCGGTCAGGTGCGGGCTGCTCCCGTTACCCGCCGACGCAATCGTCAGCTTGCCCGGATCGTTGCGCGCAGCCTTGATCACTTCCTCGAGTTTGTTGAATGGTGACGACGCGGACACCACCAGCACATTGGCGAATCGCCCCAGGTCTGCTACGGGAATCAGATCCTTGGCCGCGTAGGGCAAGGCAGGATAGAGCGACGGGCTGATGGAGTACGCCGATGAGTCGGAGACTAGCAGCGTGCGCCCGTCCGGTGGTGACTTGACGACGTAGTCCGCGCCAATGATCCCTCCGGCACCCGGCCGGTTTTCCACGATGACAGGTTGCCCCAGGATTTCGGTGAGGCCAGGCACTACCAACCGAGCGAACAGATCAGATCCGCCGCCTGGGTTAAAGGGAACGATCAGGCGGATCGGCGTGGTCGACTGCGCGAAGACGGAAAAACAGCAACACGCCGCGCAAAGCGCACCAAGCCACCGCGATAACGCTCCGATCATGCTCTTGTCTCCCGTGGCTTCTTGGCTCTGAACTATTTCTTGCCCCCTCGATCGATTCAATTTTGAACAGAGATCAGGGTGGGTCTGGATGTGTCGAGCTTCGGACAACTATATCTGTTTCACGGCTTCTTTTCTCCTTCTTTCATTGAAGTTGCTTGCGAAAAAACATCCTGTCGAAACCGTTTACAGTCCGTTGATCAAACTCGACATAGCCCAAATGCGTATACACCGCTTGGCTTTCGGCCATCAGCCGATGCGTCGACAAAACCATTGACGCATAGCCGTTAACGGACGAGCACGACGTGTCGTAGCCTCTTCAATCCTACCTGACTGACCGTCCCGCAACTAGACGCTCGTTAACTTGCTTCGATTTTGTCCTTTCGAAAGGACGCCTCGAGCGTTGGTGGGACACAGAACAACAGCGCGGTCTTGCCCCGTGAAATAGCGCTAGCCAATGACGCTGGCGCTGTGGGTGGCGCACAAACATCAGTCGTTGCGCAAAAATTCGCACATAATGTATCGGTCGACAACACGGACGATGCCATCGCTCAGTCTGTTTCTTGCGCGAAATCAAGGTGTTACAGATCTCCAAGCCCCCTTCAAAATGAAAGATTTCTTCGCATTTGGACACAGATCGTGCGCAAAATATTCTGGCTTGGGCGTAACCTGCTGATCGGCATAAAAAAACGGTCGGGCGCAGGATTTGAAAATCCTTGTGTCGGTGGTTCGATTCCGCCCCGG
>CAITPF010000061.1 GCA_903894155.1 uncultured beta proteobacterium
AAGACTGCCGGCATCATGCTTCACATCGGCAATGACATCCAGCAGCGTGACCGGTTCCTCCGAGAGCACTTTCGTGCCGAGATCGGAGGCCGACAGATTGTCTGGCAATCGTCCGACGATGACATCGAGCTTCCCCTGCCTGAGTTCAGGCATGAGCGTCTCCATCGTTCCTTCACGCAGGGCGACGCTGGTGCCTGGCGAATGCTTCTTGAGCAGAGCCAGGCTGCGCGGCAACAGCACCGGGATCGCGGCGGGCAGTGTGCCGACGGAGATCTTTCCAGAGGCGCCGGACATCAGGTCGCGCAATTCGTCACGCGCCTTGTTCAAATCGTCGAGCACTGTCCGTGCATGGCGGATAAGGCACTGGCCATAGGCCGTTGGTTCAACGCCGCGGGCGGTGCGATCGAACAGCTTCATCCCCAAGCCGCGTTCCAGCTCGGCCAGGGTCTTGGAAACGGCTGGCTGCGTGACGTGGGTGATGACCGCAACCTTGCTAAGATTGTGAAAATCATCCAGCGCAACGAGCAACTGCAGGTGGCGCGGCTTGAGGTTAACGCGGAGGTAGGAGTCCAGTTGGTCCATGCGAATGCCCAAGAGTGATGCAACGAGCGATATTACTTTATGGTTATGATAGGCGCAATGATATCCATTGGACGGTTATCCCGCTCTGGCGCGATGGACTCGACATCGTCGCGGCTGGAATAGAAGTCGCTGATGACCGAAAAGAAATAGCCGCGCCTGGCGAGGGCGGTCACTCTCGCTGCTTCAGGTGCATAATCCTGTTCTGGCACGCCTGAAGCGGCGCGCGCCTGACGCGCAAAAACATGTCTTTCTAAAATATAGCTGCGCAGGCATCCGTCCGCTCAATTTAAGGGAGATGGGACAGTGTTGAAAATTCTCGATGGCATCATTCCGCAACGCTATTGGGCCTGGACGATTTGCTCGACCCTCGGGGTCGCCTGCTTCCTCCTGACATCCCTGTCGCCCCTGTGGCTCTGGCCGGCCCTGGGGTTTTCCGGACTGGCGCTCATGGGCCTGACCGATTATTTTCAGAGCAGACAGGCGGTCCGCCGCAACTACCCGGTGCTCGCGCATTTCCGTTTCTTCTTCGAAACCATCCGCCCGGAAATCCGGCAATACTTCATCGAGGCAGACTCGGATGAACTGCCCTTCTCGCGCGTGCAACGTTCCATCGTCTATCAAAGGTCCAAGCAGGCAACCGACAAACGCCCCTTCGGCACGCAGCTCAATGTCTATGAAGCGCACTACGAGTGGATCAACCATTCAATCGCGCCACTCGAGATACCCAGCCACGACTTTCGCATCCGCATCGGCGGCCCGGACTGCGTGAAACCCTATTCCGCCAGCGTTTTCAACATCTCCGCGATGAGCTTCGGCGCACTTTCGGCCAATGCGATATTGGCGCTGAATGAAGGGGCGAAACGCGGAAACTTTTGCCACGACACCGGTGAAGGTTCGATCTCCCGCTACCATCGGGCACCCGGAGGCGACCTGATCTGGGAAATTGGCAGCGGCTATTTCGGCTGCCGCAATGCTGCCGGTGATTTCGACGAAAACAAATTCGCCGAGAATGCGCGCTCGGATCAAGTGAAAATGGTCGAGATCAAGCTTTCCCAGGGTGCCAAGCCGGGGCATGGCGGCGTGCTGCTCGGGCCCAAGGTGACGCCGGAGATCGCCGAGGCGCGCGGCGTACCCGTTGGCGAAGATTGCAA
>CAITPF010000062.1 GCA_903894155.1 uncultured beta proteobacterium
GCCGCGACGATCTCCGATCGTCTCGGACAGCCCACCGTGCTGGTCAACGGCGCGGCTGTTCTTGACCGCAGCGGCACAATCCTGGACATCGATCCCGCCGAATGGGACAAGGTCCTTCGCACTGACGTGACAGGCGCCTACCTGATGTCGCGCGCGATCTTGCCCGCGATGATCGCCGCCGGGGGCGGCTCAATCGTGCATATCGCCTCAATGCATGCCCACGTGACGAAAGCAGGCCGGGTCTCCTACGCGACATCCAAAGGCGCGCTGCTCATGCTCGCCAAGACCATGGCCGCCGACCATGCAGCGCAGGGCGTGCGGGTCAACACACTTTCGCCAGGCGCGATCCGGACACGGCGAACGGAGTTTCGCTACGGTGCGATGTCAGAGGAAATGCGGCGCGAACACGCCGCGCGATACCTGCTCAACCGAAGCGCGATGCCCGACGAAATCGCGGCGGCCGCCTTGTTCCTCGCAAGTTCCGGCTCATCCTACATGACGGCGGCCGACCTTCTTGTCGATGGCGGCTACAGCGCGGTGTGATTTAGCGCGTGCGCTGGCAAGGCGGCTTACGATCGCGGCTCCCGATCGCGACGCCCGGCCGGTGCATGATGGCCGGCGCTGAACTGGCGTCCCGCGTGCGCAATACCGAACGGCTCGGTCCCTGATGCAGGCGCAACGCCCGATTGTTGCCATTCAGCGACACATCCCCCCCTTTGCTGCAGTGAACAATCACATTTAAAGGGCCCTACCGCATCCACAGTCGACATTGATGGTGATAATAGACCTCATGGAATGGATCATCGAACGCGTCAGCAGCAATGAAGAGTCCGTGTTTCTGGTCAAGCCGGCAACCGGAACGCATCGCCAGATTTCGGTCCCGGGCGCGATCGACGCATTGCTTCAAAACGGCAAGCTGGTGATCCAGGCCAGCACCGGGTTCCTGTGGGAAGTTGATCCCGACACGGGAGCGCGCAAGCGCATATCCGGCCAACCTGCGACCTGACCGTTGAACCCACGGCTCTGGCAGGCACTATCCCCTGAAGAACGCAACCTCGCGTTTAACAATCGCGCGCACGTCGGCGCGGATTTCGCAACGCAGAAAATCGAAGGCTGGGCAGCCGCCTCTGCCGCGCTGCGCCAGCAGCGTCCAGAGCATCTTGATCTGCGCTATGGTGCAGCAGACCGCAACAAATGGGATCTCTACCCTGCACGCGATCCCCGGGCGCCATGCTGTGTGCATATCCACGGCGGCTTCTGGCAACGCGGCAGCCGGGAAAGCTTTGCATGCATGGCACAGGGGATCCTTGCACGAGGCTGGTCAGCCGCGTTGCCTGGGTACACGCTTGCCCCCGATGCAAGCCTCGGCCAGATCGTGGAGGAGTTGCGCAGCGCACTGGACTGGTTCGGCGCCAACGCTGGCAGGCACGGAATCACCGGGCCGCTCATCCTGACGGGATGGTCCGCCGGCGGGCACCTGACCGCCTGCCTGATAGATCATCCGGCAGTCACGGCCGGCCTGGCGATCTCCGGCGTTTTCGAGCTCGCGCCACTGCGCGAATCGCCTCACGTCAACGATCTCGTCAGGCTGTCGGAGGACGAGGTCGCAGACCTGTCGCCGCTTCGCCAGACACCCAGCGCAAAGATGCTTTCAATCGCTTACGGCACAGGCGAATTGCCCGCCATGGCGGCGACAAGCCGTGATTTCAACGCCCATCGCGCGATGGCGCATCGCCCCGGCGACCTGATCCCGATCCCTGCGGCCAATCACTTCACGATTCTTGATCAATTGCTGGAGGCGGATAGCCACCTGGTGCGATCGATTGTCGGCTTGGCTCCGACGATCTAGTCAACGATTGGCGCTGCCCGATTGAGCACCAAATCCTGCGCGTGAGGCGCATCATGCGCGAAGCACACAATGTCTACGTCATCGAACTCGATTCCGGCGTCCTGTCGGATCGAAAGTTCCGCAAAGCGAACCCGGATTACCGGTTGGGCGCGCCATGCGTCTACGTGGGGATGACCGGGATCGATCCCGACCTTCGGTTTGACCAGCATAAGGCGGGCATCAAGGCGAATAAATACGCCAAGGCCTACGGAATCAGGCTGGTTCCCGAGTTGTACGAGCATCTGAACCCGATGCCGTACGGCGACGCGCAATACATGGAAGTCGATCTCGGTATTCGGCTGCGGGAGGCTGGCTACGGCGTTTGGCAAGCGTGACGCTGCGGTTACTGCCCCCACGAGCACGAGCACGGAAGCGTGCGCGTGACGAATCCGCAGTTTCGGTGATGCAATTGCGTCGAAACTCTGGCATCCTCACCCCGAAGGACGGTGCCTGTCGCGCACCGGATCAAAAAAACATGGAGACCTATGAACAATCAGATCACTGACTGCGCCCCGGCCCTGGCCAGCGTTCAGGACGCGTGGAACGCCGCGGCTAAAGTCTGGAATCCGCAGGCTCTTGCAGCGCTTTATCTGGAAGACGCTCTCTTTTACGGTGGTCGCGCGGGGCACTCCGTCGGATCCGATGCGATCCGAACCTATTTCGATTCCTATGAGGGCGTCATCAAGTCCGCACACCTCACTCTCATCGAACAGGAGATCCTGCGCCTGGACGGCGGCAGTTTCGTAGCGCAGGGATATGGCGACTTTTCATTTGTGCTTGAAGGCGGTGCTTCAACAAAATCCATCATGCGAACGACATTGATTATCGTCAAGCAAGATGATCGGCTGAAGATTCGGCTTCACCATTTCTCGGTCACGCCTGATGTCCCGCCGCTTGGGCAATCCTGAATCCATCCTCGTTGATTTCGCGCAGACCATCGCGGTCACTGGTTGACATGAAAGTCAGGTGACCTAACCGCAAGGAGAGCCAATGATTGAACATCAGCTTTGCGAACAGAGATATTTTGAAGATTTCAAGATCGGAGAGCGCTTCAATATCCCTTCACGGACGATGACAGACGCCCTGTTTGCCGCGTTTCAACTGGCCAGCGGCGACAACCACCCGATTCACTATGACGTGGAATATTGTCGCCATCATGGAATGCCGCATATGCTGGCCCACGGGTTCCAAGTGCTGATCCAGACGGCCGCCGGGGCGGGGATGTTCCCGCATATGGTCGAAAAGTCGCTAAAGGCATTCATCGAGCAAAGCTCGCGCTTCCTGCTTCCGGTCTACGTCGGCGATACCGTCTACCCGGCGCTCATCGTCAAAGAGATGCTGCCGAACAAGACAACCGGTGTGCTCGTACTCCGGTCAGAGGTCAGGAACCAACGCGGCGAATTCGTCATGGAAGGCGAGCACAAATACCTGCTCCGCAAGCGCCCCGCCTGACCGATCAACCTCATCACGGCGGGGATTTGCGGCACGCCACGGGCGATGACGTGCTTTTGTCGCCAATTTGTCGTGTCGCTGTCGCCCTGCTGTCGTGTCAGAATGCGGTAATTTCTGTCACATTGGGTGCTCCTTTCGCAACAGGGGGCTTTGAAATGTCGGTCCAAAAATTTCGCCTGAAACTTGGTTGGTCCCAGCAGCAACTTGCTGACGCCAGCGGTCTTAGCGTTCGAACCATTCAGCGCATCGAGGCTGGCTATCCGGCCAGCACCGAGTCACTGAAGTCCCTTGCTGCGGTTTTCGAGGTCGATTTTTCCTCTCTCAACCCGGAGCAAACCATGAGCACTGCGACCACCGCAACCACCACAAGCACCACGACGACCGCCAGTTCCGATCAGCAGGAGGCCGAAGCCTTCAAATACGTCCGAAAATTGCGCGGCTTTTACCTGCACCTTTCCCGTTACGTTCTCATCTGCCTTGCCCTGTTGGCGATCAACCTGGTGATATCCCCGCACAGGCTTTGGGTGCTGTGGGTCATTGGCGGATGGGGCCTGGGCATCCTGGCACACGCGGCCAGCACTTTTCGGCCGGATTGGCTTCTGGGGCCCCAATGGGAGCGCCAGCAAGTCGAAAAGCGGTTAGGCCGGCCTCTTTGAGGGGCTAGTTTCAGCGATCGCCTGGATTTGGGGCGATCGCCTATCGCCTATCGCCTATCGCCTATCGCCTATCGCCAATCGCCAATCGCGGTTGCGGCTGCCGGGGGCCGGTGCCCTTGCTGTTGCGGTTGCGGTTGCC
>CAITPF010000063.1 GCA_903894155.1 uncultured beta proteobacterium
AAGCTTTTCCTGCAACTGCTTGAGTTCCAGTTGCATGCGCTTGCGCAGTTTCAGGTCAAGGGCGGAAAGCGGTTCATCGAGCAACAGGATTTTGGGCTTGTTCACGATCGCCCTGGCGAGTGCCACCCTCTGCTGCTGGCCTCCTGATAGCTCGCGGGGAAAGCGGGCGCCAAATCCGTCAAGCCCCACCAGACTCAGGGTATTTTCCGCCTCGAGAAGCGCCGCGCGCTTGGCCATACCCTTGCGCCGCGGGCCATAGGCCACGTTCTCAACAACAGACAAGTGAGGAAACAGCGCGTAGTTCTGAAAAACTGTATTGAGCGGGCGGCGATACGGAGGAAGCCCGGTGAGGTCCACACCATCGATCCGAACAACCCCGGCCTCCGGGGACAGGAACCCGGCAACCAGCCGCAGCAAGGTCGTCTTGCCACATCCGCTGGGCCCCAGCAGGGCGACAAACTCGCCCTGCTGGATTTCAAGCGAGATATCGCGCAGTGCCTCGAAATCTCCAAATCGCTTGGTGATGCCCTGCAACTCGAGAAGACACGCCATCACTCAGCCATCCGGACGCGATGCTTGCAGCTCAGCGTTTGACCGCGATTTCGCGGTTCCAGGTTTCGGTGATCTGGGGCCGCTGCGCGTTGATCACATTCCAGTCAAATAACGTCAGATCGGCAACAGAGCCATTGACCCCCCAGGGCAGCTTGCGCCCTGTGGCCTCCGACACTTTCACGCCTTTAACCGACGGCCCCAGATAGAGCTTTTCCGCGAGACAAGAAGACGCCTCGGGAGTCAGCGCAGTATTGATGAACTTTTCGGCCGACGCCTTGTTCGGCGTGCCCTTGACGAGGTGAAGGCGCGCATCGGTTGCCCAGGCGCCTTCCTTCGGCACGACATAGCCGATCGGCAATCCCTTGTCGATCAAGTCCCAGGCACCCACACTGAAATGCGCGCCAATGATGGCCTCGCCACTTTGGTATGCGTTCGATGCCGCACCCGAACTGTCAAAGAAGAGCGCGACATCCAGTGCCTTGATTTCCTTGAACACAGGGGCCAGATCCTTGGTATCGCCACCCCAAACCTTCGTCAGGAAGAAGATAAAGGGCACACCGGCCGAGTTGCTCGGGGAAGGAATGGTGACAGCGCCCGCGTATTCCTTTTTCCAGAGGTCCTTCCAGGAAGTCGGGGGCTGTGTGATCTTTTTGGTGTTGTAGGTCAACCCGAGGGCGTAATAACCGGTGCCGACAGCGTAAGTGGCATCACCCTGCTTGTAGATCGCCTGCGGAACGACGTTCGCAATATTGGCAACGCCTGGAGCGGTGATTGAATCAAGCACTCCCGCAGCCTGCGCCAGTTCACTGATGCCGCCATCCATCCACGCGACGTCGATCTTGACTGCGCCCTTTTGCTGCTGCAGCTTTGCCAGCGTGGTGGTCGAGGTGCCCACTTCCGGCACCACGGTGACGCCGGTTGCTTTGGTGAACGGGTCGGCAACGCATGCCTTGAATGCGTCGCCCCAATTGCCGCCGTACCAGGCAACCGTCAGGCGATCCTCGGCGCTGGCGGAAAGGCAAGCCGCTGCGCCCACAATCGCGAAAGATGCCAGCGATGCCGTTCTGATCCTGGATGAAGCCATGACGTTCGTTCCTTTAGTTTGGATGAAAGTAGGCGGCCTGCAACTTCAGGCCCCGGCGAGCATCTGCAGATGGTGCACTCCAACCTGAAAGAATATATTGAAGTTGACGTCAAACGTCTAATTAAGTGCGCCACGGGATGCGTATTCCGTGCCGACGCCGCGAAAATGGATCGAATTGACTTCCACCGCTTCAATGGCAGACGCGTTCAAGGCGCGCCGCAATACCGGCGCAACGCTTGAGGAGATCGCGGAAGTCATCTTGCAGACCACCGTCTATTGCGGCGTGCCGGCCGCGCTCGAAGCGTTCAGGGAATTCGAGCGGGTGCTGGCTGAGGAAGCGGAAGGGAATACCAATCCCTGATCCCGCCGGCACATCGCACACCACGTGCGCAAAGCGGTTCATCGGGGCTGAAAACGACTCCATGTTCGGTTTATGTGATTGAACGCATAAGAATTGAAATTAAACATATAATATGCGTTTAAACACATGATTTGAACTAGACGATATATGTTTTAAGATGCATACTTCTGCCATGAAAGATACTTATATGCTTCCAAATGCATATTTAGCCATGGATACATTGCCTGACGTGGGCAACCGGTTTCGTCAGTTGCGCAAGCAGGCCGGCAAGACCCAGTCCGAAGTCGCTGGCGCCGTGGGCATGCGCCAAGAGGCGCTGTCGCGGTTTGAATCCGGACGCGGGACTGATTTCTCCCTGACGAAGCTCTTGCGGCTACTGCAGGTACTCGATGTGGTGCTGGACTTCGTGAGCACCACACGACGGCCCACACTCTTGTCCGTCCTGGAGGAGCGCCGACACAACGCCAACGTCGGGCCTGACTCCCGGTTTGCGTTTGAACGATTGGCGGTGCAAGAGTCCATGACGCAGAATCACTGCATGGATCCCTCAAATAGAACCGCCATGAATTTGCTGGAATGTGACTGCTCATTGATATCTGACATTCGCTGAACGGCCATGATCTGCTTCACAGGCTTGCTATCTGACTGCAGCAAAAGCACGGCGAATAATCCAGCCGCACGCTCCTGGTGAACCGTAGAAGCCAATACAAGCGATATACCCAGCCCTGCCTGCACTGCACGCTTGACCGCCTCGGTACTACCCAGTCGGATTGAAATCCCAATGCTTTTCGCATGGGTGCCAAAGTATTCCTCGATCAATCTGCCGGTTCCCGTGCCAGGCTCTCCTCCCAATAGCTCGGCGCCATGCAAGTACTCCGGAGGAATTGCGTCCATTTCCGCCCAGGGATGCGCCTTCGGAACGATCAGAACCAACTCGTCGCTCCGCCAGACTCGTGAAACGAAGCCCGGGCGGTGATCCCACCACTCCATGATTGCAACATCCAGCTCGAAATTGGTTAGCTTTTCCGCAATTTCCACATTACTGCTTATGACA
>CAITPF010000064.1 GCA_903894155.1 uncultured beta proteobacterium
CCGCGCCGGTCATCGGGGTTTGGGCTGTCGCCTTGTTCGGTATCAGGCAGGTCCCCGCAGCCGAGGTCCCCGATTACGTGCTGGGGTCGACCTGGAGCGTCTGCGCTTTGCTCATTGCCATGCTGTCGGTACCGATCTTTGTATGCGTACTGTGGGTCATGCGGCAGTTGGCCGTGACGCGACCGACGATTGCGGGCGGGGTGGCGGGTTTGTTTTCCGGGGCCATGGCCGCAAGCGTCTATGGCCTGCATTGCCCCGAGGTCTCGCCGGCCTTTGTCGGTATCTGGTACGTGCTTGGCATCCTGATCCCGACCCTCACCGGCCTGCTGATCGGCCGGCGTGTCCTGAGCTGGTAGCCGTCCTGAGCTGGCAGTCGACCTGAGCTGGTAGCCGTCCTGAGTTGGGATCCGAACTGAGTTGGGATCCGAACTGAGCTGGAACCCGACCTGAACTGGGATCCGATTCGCCCTAGCGCTTTATCATCGTGACGGTGCTGTGCTATAACAAATTTGTTTGATAAAAATCAAATAAGCACAGATTAACTTCGTCTGTTTCGGGAAGGCCGTTTCAGGGCTAGCCGCTTCGCTTATTCGCAGTCGTGGTTTGCAGTGCCGAATCCGTCCGGCTTGCCGGCCGGTTCCTGTCATTGTCGCAAGTCGATTGAGGGGGAGTCGCACCATGAAGATGATCACCAAAGAACAACGGTCGCAGTACCTGCATGACGGGTTCCTTTTTCCCAACCGGGTGCTGACCCCGCAGGAAGCTGCCGATTGTCTGGTCAGGCTGGAGCAGATGGAGTCGAAGATCGGTTCGCCTCTGCCGAAGGCCGAGATGAAGTGGCGGGGCGCGGCGTATGTCTATTCCCCGTGGGTGAACCAACTGGTGCGTCATCCCAGGATCCTGGATCTGGTCGAGGATGTCGTCGGCCCCGATATCCTCGTGTTCTGGTCGACATTTTTCATCAAGGATCCTGGCACGCCGCACTTCACCGCGTGGCACCAGGACGCGACCTACTTCGGCCTGGATCCGTTCGATCATGTGACCGCCTGGGTGGCGCTCTCGGATGCGACGAAGGAAATGGGATGCATGGACGTCATTTCGGCGCACGGCAAGCCGCGTCAGATGAAGCATTCCGCTGCGCGGCTTCCCAACAGCATCAACGGCGCAGGGCAGGTGATCGTCGAGCCGCTCGACGAATCTGACATCGCCACCATGAGCCTTCAGGCTGGCGAGGCCTCGCTGCACAACACGCTCTGTTGCCATAGTTCGGCGCCCAACCGATCGAGCCAGCGTCGCGTGGGCCTCGGGATCAGCTATGTGCCCGCCCACGTACGGCCAACTGGATCCTTCCGCATGCCGGCGCTGCTCGTGCGCGGCGAGAATCGCTACGGCCATTACGATTTGCTGCCAGATCCGGTGGCCGAACTCGATCCCGCGGGAATCGCACTGCACGAAGCGACCTACAAGCGATTCCGGGAAAACTATTACGAGCACGAGCGTCTGCATGACCAGGCGTTCGCGTCGGTCTGAACCTGTTTTCCACGGAGACTCGCGTCGTGAATGATCTGACCGGAAAGGTGGCGCTGGTAACGGGTGCCTCAAGGGGAATCGGCAAGGCGACGGCGCTCGCGCTCGCACAGGCTGGCGCGTCGGTGTTTCTTGCCGCGGACGGAACGGCTGCAGAATTGTCCGCCGTGAAGTCTGAATGCGAGGCGATGCGTCACGGCAACCGCGCCGCGTTCGGCGAGTACGACGTGGGGGATCCGCTGCGCGTTCAGGTGATGGTCGACGACACGCTTGGCGCTTTCGGTCGCATCGACGTGCTGGTCAACAACGCAGGCATTCGGATTCGAAAGCCGTTTGGCGAGTTCACGGCAGCGGATTTCGACCAGCTGATGGCGGTCAATCTGCGCGCGGCGTTCCTGGCAAGCCAGGCCGTTCTGCCCGCCATGCGCGCACAGGGCGGCGGGCGCATCATTCACGTTGCAAGCCAGATGGGGATGGTGGCGATCGCCAATTCTGCGCTCTACGGTCTGGCCAAGGCAGGGCTGATCTACCTCGCGAAGGCGATGGCGGTCGAACTTGCGCCGGAGAACATTTCGGTCAACGCGATCAGCCCGGGGCCGATCGAAACTGAGTTCACGCGCCAGCAGATGGAGATCCATCCCGGCTATCGCGAAAAGCGCGAAGCGCTTGTGCCGATGGGGCGCTGGGGGACTCCGGAAGAAGTCGCCGAAACAATTCTCTTTCTGGCCTCAACGCGTGCGTCGTTTATCAACGGCAGCAATGTCGTCATCGATGGCGGCTACGTTGCGCATTGATCGCACTGCGCACCGAAGTGGGCCGGGCAAGACGCTGTCCGCCAGGATTCGTGCTGTCTTTTTGAAATGGATCGCGCTGTGTTCGGTGGGCCTGGTGGCGATGCCGGCGGCGGTGCGTGCCGAATACCCGGATCGCCCGATCCGCATCGTGTCGCCCTGGCCCGCCGGCGGCTCGGGCGACCTCGTTGCGCGGGTGTTTGCTGACTTTCTGGCCCGCAAGACGGGGGCGTCCGTCGTGGTCGAGAACCGGACCGGGGGTAGCGGTGGCATTGGCACCACTGCCGTGGCGCGTGCGGCACCTGACGGCTATACGCTGCTTGTCACGACCTCAGAGCCGCTCACGATCAATCCGACGGTTTCATCCGAGCTCCAGTACGTTGTCGCGCGGGATTTTGAGCCGATCGCATTGATAGCCCGCACGCATTTCGTGGTCGTGGCCAAGCGCTCGTTTGCGCCCAATGACTTGCAGCAACTGATCGCGACCGCGCGCGCGAATCCGGGCAAAGTCACTGCGGCGACTTATGGCATCGCGAGCCTGTTTGTGCCGTATTTCGAGTCAATGACCGGCACACAGTTTCTCAAGGTGCCATACCAGGGGGCGGCTCCCGCCACGGCGGCCGTGTTATCCGACACCGTGGATTTCACGATCGTGGCGACATCGACGGCAGGACCCGTGCGCGAGAAGGCGAAACTGCTCGGCGTAAGCAGCGCAACCCCAGTGGAGTCATTGCCCGGAGTCCGGCCTTTCGCGGACCAGGGCCTCGCGGAGTTTCGCATCGGTAACTGGATCGGGATGCTCGGGCCGCGGGGAATGCCGCCCGAGGCATTCCAGTGGCTGGCGAATGCGACGCGCAATATCGTGCAGTCACCCGAGTTCCGGACCCAGTTGAGCGACCGTGGCATTGACGCCGCCTATGGATCGTCGGTCGATCTGGCCGCACTGATCGACTCGGAGGCCACCCGTTGGCGCAAGCTGATCGAAGACCGGGATCTCAAGCTCAATTAACCACCTCTGCCATGCCGCCCGGGAGGCTGCCGATGAAGAGAGCGATCGCATTGCTGGTGCTGACGATCATGTCGCTGTTGCATGGGGCAACGTGCGCCCAGGATTATCCCAACCGGCCGATTCGGGTGCTGATTCCATTCCCGCCGGGTGGCGGATCGGACATTGCCAGCCGCACGATCCTGGAACTGGTCGCCCGAAATACAGACCTGCAGTTCGTGGCCGAAAACCGGGCTGGTGCCGGCGGCAACATTGCGTTCGTGGCGGCGGCGGGTGCGGCGCCGGACGGGTACACGCTGCTGTTCGCGACCCCAGGCCTGGCGATCAATACAAGCCTTTACCGCAATGCCGGCTTTACACAGGCCGATTTCACCCCGATCGCGCTGGTTGCAGAGGCGCCCCTGGTGCTGATGATCCGGCCAACGCTCGCCGCGACGTCGGTAAACGACCTGATTGCGCTGAGTCGGGCGGCGCCTGATGCGATCCGGTTCGGCAGCGCCGGCAACGGCAGCTCCTCGCATCTTGCCAGCGAGGTTCTGAAATCAATGACAAATCTGCAATACCTTCACGTACCGTACAAGAGCAGCATCGCGGCGATGAGCGATGTGGTCGCCGGGCGCATCGACATGACGGTCCAGCCGCTTTCCGAGAGCATCCCGTTCGTGCGCGATGGCCGGATGCGGGCGCTGGCGCTCACCGGGGCGCAGCGATCGCCCGCGTTGCCTAATGTTCCGACCATGCAGGAGCAGGGCGTTGCCGGCTATTCAGTGGCGACCTGGTACATGCTGGTTGGCCCGGCGCAACTGCCGGCGTCGATCGTGCAGAGGCTACAGGCCGGATTTGCAAAGGTGCTTGCCATGCCCGCGACGAAGGACGTGCTTGCGGAAAAGGGCATCGGCGTGATCAATGGCGGGCCCGCGCAGGCGCGGACTTTTCTTGCGCAGCAGGCCGAGCGATGGGCGGAGATTATTCGGAAAAGCGCAATTACGGTGGACTGACGAAGCGCTGAAAATGGCGACGGCAATTTCCCGGGATCGCCTTGAGGCTAGTCATCGCGACCCGGGTGCAGCTAGTCGGTCTTCGGGATCTTCGCGTCGGCGACGACCTTTTCCCACAAACTGCGCTGCGCGGTCATGAAAGCCTTGAACGCTTGCGGCGATTCGCTGGCAGCGGCGTTTGCGCCGAGCGCCTGAACCTGCGCGATGTAGGCTGGATCGCGGGCGATTTCGCGGATCGCTTCGCAGAGTTTGTCTGCAATGGCCTTCGGCAGGCCGGGCGGGCCACCGATCCCAAGCCAGATAATTGCCTCGAACCCAGGCATCGTTTCTGCGATGGTCGGTACATCGGGTAGTGCGGCCGAGCGTTGCGCGCCCGTCACTGCCAGGGCCTTGAGGCGGCCATTGCGCACCTGGGGCAACGGCGAGGGGATCGAGTCGATGACGAAGGTGATCTGCCCCCCCATCAGGTCGGTGAGCGCGGGGGCGGCACCCTTGTAGGGCACGTGCAGAAACTGCACCCCGGTGGACGTCGCGAGCAGTTCCGGAATCAGGTGCGCAGCAGACCCCGTGCCGCTTGAGCCGAATGTCAGTTTCCCGGGCGCGGCTCGTGCGGCGGCGACAAGGTCCCCCACGGTCTTATAGGGACTGTCGGTCGGAACGGCGAGAACCGATGGAAAAGTCACAAACACAGAAACGGGCGAGATGCCTGCCACCGGGTCAAAGGGCATGGTTCTGGCCACACTCGGCGTGAATGAGTGCAGGCTGGCCGCCATCGCCAGCAAGGTGTAGCCATCCGGCGCGGCCTGAATGACTTGTTGCGTTCCGATGTAGCCGGTGGCCCCAGGCTTGTTTTCGACGACCAGGGGTTGGCCAAGCCTGGTACTCAGTTTTTCGGCGACGATGCGCGCCATGACGTCGGTGGCCCCGCCCACGGGCCAGGGCACGATGAGTCGCACGGGCCGGCTTGGATAGCTTGATGCATCCTCGGCGCAACCGGGCACCGACCACAGCATGGTCGACGCAGCAAACACAGCCGTCGCGCCGATCTTTGCGGCGCGTCGTGCGCCGGACTTCAATAGGTTCACGGCACGGTCTGTCATTCTGCGCTCCTGCGCAAAGGAACCTCAATGAAACTCGCGTCCGCGCCACCGAGCGTGAACGTGAGCCTGGGCGGGAGCCCGTGGGGTACCTGCGGGAAATGATCGACATCGGCGCCGGCGATCGAAATGCGCAAGCGGCTTCCTGCCTTGATCGTCCAGGATACCGGCAGCAACGCGAACTCGATGCGTTCTGCCTTCCCCGGGGTCATGAGGCGTGCGTCCGAGCGGTAATAGGTTCGGTAGGGCCAGGTCGTTCGATAGTCTCGCGGTGGCTCTGCTGTCTGGCGGTGCAGCGCGCGCAACTGGCCGTCGGTGA
>CAITPF010000065.1 GCA_903894155.1 uncultured beta proteobacterium
CTCGCCCAGGCCGGGCATCTCGTCGTGGCCGTCACCCACGACCTGGACCTCATCCAAGCCAGCGACTGGATCATCGATCTCGGGCCAGAAGGTGGAGAGGCGGGCGGATTCGTGGTGGTCGAAGGAACACCAGAGACCGTGCGAGCCTGCGCCGTGTCGTACACAGGGCAGGCCCTGGCGCAGTTAGGGGAATGACAAGAAAAGCGAATTCGCTGAGAGCGCGGACTGTTGAAGAGGCCGGACTGATGGACTGGCGTGCTCCGGGAAACGCAGAGGCTCAGGCCGATGTCGGCCCCTTGGGCACTGCCCAGGCCAGGCGAAGCTGCTTGTGAGTGGCGGCGCACTCCCTGAGGTAGAGGTTGATCAAGGACTGGTAAGGGATGGCCGTGTCCTATGACAGGGCTTTGAAGGAGTCGAGCGAAGGTTCAGAGACCACAGAAGCCACAACTTCCCCTAAACAATCGTGTGATTTCGAGATCGAGTCGAGCCCCCGTCATTGCTTCATGCTGAGAATTCACCTCAAAGCACTAGTGTCCGGTTAACTTCATGCCAACCACTTGGAAATCAAAGAAGAGAATGGCGTTAGAGATGATTTTGGTTGGTGTCGATTTGAACAGCCGTTTGCGCCCTCCCCGAAAATCGGGTAAAGAGGGCGCCCATGAATCCAGGCAAGACTTTGTTCGCGCAATTGATGGCCTGCATGCCTTGGACCAGCTTCAGGCGGATCGTCGATCGGCACGGTGGCGAGGTAAGGACGCACACATTCCCATGCGGCGACCAGTTCCGGGCCATGGCCTTCGCCCAATTGACCTGGCGGGAGAGTCTTCGGGATGTCGAAGTCTGCCTGGCAGCCAATCCTGCGCGGTTGTATGCCATGGGGATTCGCCAGGCGGTGAAACGCTCGACTTTGGCCGATGCCAACGAGCGGAGGGATTGGCGCATCTGGGCGGAGGTCGCAGAACTGCTCATCCAGCGGGCCCGCAAGCTCTACTTCGACGATGGTTTCGGACTCGACCTCGACAACACCGTCTACGCACTCGATTCGACCACCATCGATCTCTGCCTTTCGCTGTTCGACTGGGCACCGTTCCGCAGCACCAAGGCGGCCATCAAGCTGCACACGTTGCTGGATCTGCGTGGCTCGATCCCAACCTTCATCCACATCAGCGACGGCAAGATGCACGATGTGCGCGTGCTCGATATGTTGCCCATCGAGCCCGGCGCATTCTTTGTGATGGACCGTGGCTATCTCGACTTCGAACGTCTGTATGGCCTGGGCCAGCAAGGCGCGTTCTATGTGACACGCGCCAAGCACAACATGGATGCCCGGCGCGTCTACTCGATGCCAGCCGACCGGGAGCAGGGCATCATTTGCGACCAACGCATCGCCCTCAATGGCTTCTACGCGTGCCAGCATTACCCGGATCAGCTTCGGCGGATTCGCTACAAGGACCAAGAAACTGGCAAGACGCTGGTATTCCTAACCAACCACATGACGCTTCCCGCATTGACGATCTGCGCCCTCTACAAGAAACGCTGGCAGGTGGAGTTGTTTTTCAAGTGGATCAAGCAGCACCTGCGGATCAAGCGGTTCATGGGCACATCAGAGAACGCCGTGAAGACCCAAATCTGGATAGCCGTGGCGACCTACGTGCTAATCGCCATCGTAAAGAAGGAACTCCAACTCGAGGCCTCGCTCTACACATTGCTACAGATATTCTCGGTGTCCGTTTTCGAGAAAATCGAGCTACAGCGCGCCTGTCCGAAGGCTCAAGACAGAATCACAATCACCGAAGATTGCAACCTATTGCCATTATTCGACTTTTAACCGGACACTAGTGATCGTAAATATATTAATAATTTAATCTACTCCAAAATGTCGTGGCAATCAGAAGTGCGGCGCAATAGACAGAGATTACTTGGCGGCA
>CAITPF010000066.1 GCA_903894155.1 uncultured beta proteobacterium
GAGGTGATCACGTCGCGGTTCCAGCAGTCCGCCTTCTTGTTGTTTTCCCAGATGCTCTTGCCGGTCACGGTCAACGCGCGCTTGTTCAGCAGACCCTGCTCTCCGAGCGACCGCAGAACGACCGGCAACCCGCCCGCGTAGCAAAAGTCTTCCATCAGATACTTGCCGCTGGGCATCAGGTTCAGCAGCGTGTGCACGCCGCGCCCGAATTTATCCCAGTCGTCGATCGACAGCTTCACACCGATGCGCCGCGCAATGGCAATCAGGTGGATCACCGCGTTGGTCGAGCCGCCGATCGCGGCGTTCGTACGGATCGCGTTCTCGAAGGCCTTGCGCGTCAGGATCTTGTCCAGGGTCAGGTTCTCGCGCACCATCTGCACGATGCGGCGCCCCGATTCACGCGCGAGGACATTGCGTCGCGCATCCACCGCAGGGAATGCCGCGTTGCCCGGCAACGCAACGCCGAGCGACTCGACCATGCTCGCCATCGTCGAGGCCGTGCCCATCACCATGCAATGCCCGTGAGACCGGTGCATGCAGGACTCGGCCTCGTGGAACTCGTCGGTGGTCATCTTTCCGGCGCGCACATCTTCGGACATCGACCAGGTGTTCGTGCCGGACCCGATGTCGGTGCCGCGGTACTTGCCATTGAGCATCGGACCGCCCGAGACGCCGATCGTCGGGATGTTGACGCTCGCCGCGCCCATCAGCAGCGACGGCGTAGTCTTATCGCAGCCGAACAGCAGCACCACGCCGTCCAGCGGATTGGCGCGGATGGTTTCCTCGACGTCCATGCTGGCGAGGTTGCGCAACAGCATGGCGGTCGGTCGCACCAGCGTCTCGCCAAGCGAGGTCACCGGAAACTCGAGCGGGAAACCGCCCGCCTCAAGCACGCCCTGGCGCACCTGGTCCGCCAGCAGGCGGAAGTGCGAATTGCACGGCGTCAGCTCAGACCACGTGTTGCATATCCCGATCACGGGACGACCATCGAACTGGTCGTGCGGAATGCCGCGGTTCTTTGTCCAGCTGCGATAGATGAAACCGTAGATATCGTCGCGCGCGAACCACTGGCTCGAGCGACTCACCATCGGTGACTTGCCCGCGCCGGCCGCGGATTTTGCGGGCGCCGTCTTGGCAGCAGCCGGCTTGCGGGCCGACACGATTTTCTTCACCGCCGCAGCCTTGCGCGGCGGGTTGGACGATTTTTTGGACGAGGCCACGGGCAACTCCTGCACAAACGAAAGGCCGCTGGCCAGCCCGGAAACCGGATCGGCCAGCGGCCCTGATGGGATTACTTCTTGAACGCGACGACCTTCTGGCACTGCTCGCCCAGACCCTGCAGGCCAAGCGTCATGACGTCGCCCGCCTTGAGGAACCGCGGCTTGGGCTTGACGCCCATGCCCACGCCGGGCGGCGTGCCGGTGGTGATCACATCGCCGGGCATCAGCGTCATGAATTCGCTGACATAGCTGATGATCGTGGCCACGTCAAAAACCATCGTCTTCGTATTGCCCGTCTGGAAACGCTTGCCGTTGACATCGAGCCACATGTCGAGGTTCTGCGGATCCTTGATCTCATCGGTCGTCACGAGCCACGGGCCGACCGGGCCGAACGTGTCGCAGCCCTTGCCCTTATCCCACGTGCCGCCGCGCTCGATCTGGTACGCGCGCTCGGAGACGTCGTTCACCACGCAGTAGCCCGCGACGTGCTTGAGGGCATCCTTCTTCGACACGTACCGCGCTTTCTTGCCGATCACCACGCCAAGCTCGACTTCCCAATCGGATTTCTTCGATCCCTGGGGCAGCATGACGTCATCATTCGGGCCGCTGAGGCTGGTATCGGCCTTGAAGAACAGGATCGGCTCCTTCGGAATCGGCATGCCCGCCTCGGCGGCATGATCCGAATAGTTCAGGCCGATCGCGAGGAACTTGCGCACGCCGTTGAGCGGCACGCCGAACCGCTTCTTGCCCCTGACCAGCGGTAATTTGGCGGTGTCGAGCTTCGCAAGCTTGGCCAGGGCTGCCGGGGCGAGTTGTTCGGGCGTGATGTCATTGATGACGCCGGAAAGGTCGCGCAGCTTGCCTTCCTTGTCGATCAAGCCAGGTTTTTCCTTGCCCTTGGCGCCGTAGCGTACGAGTTTCATTGCTTCTCCTTAGATGGGTTCTTGAACTGTAATCCTACAGCGACCAGCCGCCGTCGATGATCTGGGCGGTGCCGGTCGTGAATCCGGATTCGTCGGATGCCAGGTACACCGCCAGCATGGCGATCTCTTCGGGTGTCCCCAGGCGCCCGATCGGCTGTCGCGCGATGAACATCGCACGGGCTTCGTCGATTGTCTTGCCGGATTCCTGCGACACGGCCTTGATCCGATCCCCGAGCGACGGGGATTCGATGGTGCCGGGGCAAATGGCGTTGAATCGCACGCCGCGCGCCACGTAGTCGGCCGCAAGCGCGCGCGTCAAGCCGATCACCGCCGCCTTGGAGGCGCTGTAAATCACGCGATTGGGAGCGCCCTTGATGCTTGAGGCCGCCGATGCCATATTGATCACGCTGGCTTTGCCCTGCTTCAACATCCCAGGCAGGAAGGCGCGGATGGTACGGTACATCGATTTCACGTTGAGATCCATGCTGAAATCCCAGTCGTCCTCGCTGGTCTGCATGATGTCGCCCTGGTGCACATAGCCGGCGCAGTTCAGGAGCACGTCGATCGTCCCGGCGCGCGCGGCGAAGGCATTGACGTCTTCGGTGGACAGCACGTTGAGCTCTGCCGTGCGGATTCCCTGCACGCCGGCATAGGCTGCCAGCAGCGCGGGGTTGAGATCCGTGGCCCAGACTGCGGCGCCCTCGCGCGCCATGGCCAGTGTGCACGCGCGGCCAATTCCCTGGCCCGCCGCGGTGATGACGATTGTTTTTCCCTGCAGGCGCATGCCGTCGATCTCCTGTGGTGCCCAACAACGACACTGAGGGGGTCGATGCCGGAAGGCGGGCACGCCTGACGTTGGGCGCGACCTCGTAAATTGGCTTTACCAATTTACCAGTTCCTGTGCCAAAATCCAATCTATGCCGATCCAGTCCATCGATACGCGCCGCGTCTATCAGCAAATCGCCGATCAGCTCTGCCAGTTGATCGAGGCGGGCGAGTTTCCTGTGGACAGTCGCCTGCCATCCGAGCGCGACCTGGCTGAAAAATTCCGCGTTTCACGCCCGTCGGTGCGCGAGGCGCTGATCGCGCTTGAGGTCGCCGGCCTGGTGCAGATCCGCATGGGCAGCGGCGTCTATGTCTGCAAACCCGAGCACGGTCGCCAGCGCGGTCGCATGCCTGAAAAGGACTTCGCGCCGTTTGAGGTCATCCAGGCGCGCCTGCTGATCGAGGCTGAAATCGCCGCCCACGCGGCGCAGTGCCGAAGCGAAGAGCATGTCGCGCTGCTTGAACAACTGCTCGCGCAAATGATTATGCTGGCCAAGGGCAACCAGAACCCTCTGGACGTGGATCGCGAGTTCCATGCCGTGCTGGCGCGTGCCACGGGCAACCAGGTATTGGCGAGCATGGTAGAGCAGCTGTTCGACGCCCGCATGGGCGTGTTGTTCTCGCGCCTGTCGAACTACTTCGACACCAAGTCGACGTGGGACCAGGCCATCCGCGAGCACCGCGCGATCCTTCGCGCGGTCAAGGCGCGCGACCCGGATCGCGCAAGGCTTGCGATGCGCCATCACATGGAACGCGCGTACAAACGGTTCTCCGCCAGCTGGGGGAAATCCGCGCCGTCGGATCAGACGGCGATCGGAAAGCGCACGCCGAACTTCTCGCAATAGGGCGCGAGCCCCGGCGCGATGACCGGGTGCAGGCGCACGCCCTCCTGCATTTGCTGCGCGCGCAGCTGCAAGCCCTTCTGCCCCGGCAGACGCACGGCATCAAACCCCGGGCGCGGCTTGTTGTTGACGCAGGCGTCGGCGACGAAATCCATCTGCCGGATGAACTCCGCCTTGCCGCCGAAGGCGTCGGGATCGTAGAGCGTGATGTGTACGGTCGCGCCCCATCCTTCCTTGGGATCGGCGCGCCCGCGGCCTGCGAGCCCGCCGGTCAGCGCCTCGATCATCAACGCCATGCCAAATCCCTTGTGGCCATGCGACAGCCCGCCCACCGGCAGGATCGTGCCGGGCGGCGTCTGCTTGAACACCTGGGGATCGTTCGTCGGATTGCCGTCGGCGTCCAGGAGCCAGAGTTCATCGAACGTCTCGCCGGCCGCCGCTTTGCGATTGCACATGCCATTGGTCGTGATCGACGCCGAGATGTCGATCAGCACGTCGCCGCGCGAGCAGGGAAAGCCGATCGCGATCGGGTTGGGCGTGAACACGGCCTGCGTGCCGCCAAAGGGCGCGACGCTGGCCGACGCGGCGTCGGAGCTCGCGAGGATCATCATCATCCCCTCGCGGGCGGCACGCATCAGAAACACCGCCAGGCAGGCGATGTGGTGGCTGCGCCGAATCGCCAGCGACGCGAC
>CAITPF010000067.1 GCA_903894155.1 uncultured beta proteobacterium
AGCATTGAGGAAGGCAGCACAAACGTCTACGCCGACCTGGGTTATGTCGACGCGGCCGAGATGCAGCGTAAGTCTCAACTCGCCGCTGAGATTGCCCGCGCAATCAAAGCTCGCCGCCTGACTCAAGATGGCGCCGCCGAGTTGCTCGGTATCGACCAGTCCAAGGTGTCGCGAATCACACGGGGCCAGTTTCGCGGTGTGAGCGAAGCCAAGCTGCTTGAATTGGTAACGAAGTTAGGCCACGACGTCAGAATCGTCGTCGGCCCGGTGCGGCGGCGCACGGGCAAGATTGAGCTGCAATTCGCCTGAGTTGTTGGGCGCCGTTGGGTTTGGAGTTGAGTTAGCGAGGCCAACCCCAGGCGACTGTTAGGGTAGAAGCCGAGTGCCGTCGGAGCCGCACGTACGCTTACCAGGGCACCCGAGTTTGAACAAGTGGTCGTTGGCGAACGGCTGGTAGCGGGCTGTCAACCGCGAATCGTGATGACATATGGTGCTTTGCAAATACACCTCCGCGCAGAACTTGTCAGCGGGCTCGGCGGTCACCGTGGTCCTGTATTCCGACAATCGCGCCCCGTTTACAAGCTCACCACTGTTGCGAGGTTCGTCAGAATTTGAGTCCTCAGGTCTTCTGGATTCACCTGTCGAAGTTCAGCGAGTTGCGCAACCGTGCCCGAGACGGCAGCTGGGCGAACGGCAGCACCCGAGACTAGGACAAATGGGCCGTCCGTCTCCGTGAGAAGTCGATCCACCGGCAGCTGCTCGACCAAGCCTCGATGCTTCGTCGACTTGAGCATCTCCGAGTTGATCGAGAAGTAGCACCCCCGATCGACGGCGCGACGGGCTTCGGCAGCGGATCCAGTGAACCAGTGAAGAACGACGTGACCGCGATCTGCCGGAAGCTCCCGCTCCAAATGTTGCAAGACCTTCGCCACAGCGCGGACGCTGTGAATGGTCAAAATCTTGTTCCCCTGCTCGGCACACATCCGGAGGATTCGTTCAAACACGCGCTCCTGGGCTTCGAAACTCATGTAGAACCGCGGCCCGGCGTCCAGTCCGACTTCACCCACATAGCGAGCCTCAGGCAACAGTTTCTCGAAAAGGCCGAGTTCTTCCTCGCGTTCGCCAACAAGCTGTGGGTGAAGCCCGAGCGCTACGCGTACGTGGTTGGTCCCGGCGGCCATCTCCCTGTTCCGGGACCAGGCCTTCGGTGTCGTCGTCACTGCCAAGGTGGCCACGCGCTCCCGATCGCACTCGGCGATCAACTGCGCATGGTCCTGGTACAGATCCAGGTGGCAGTGGAAGTCGACCCATTTAGCTCTCTTCGCTGACGGACCCGTCATAGCGGTTCTGCCCGGACCCCATCCAGCAGGCGGGCAACCTCCTCGAGTCCAGCCACGTACACGCCCTCATACGCCTGCAAGTTCTGCGGATGATCGTTCAATGGCCCAGGACGGTGGATATCGAAACGAGCGCGCTCGGGCTTGCGCCGCAGCCGGGAGATTGCGAGCTGAAAGGATCGGATATGACTTCCCTCGGCCTTCTCGGTGTCAATTGCCTGAGCGAGCAGGTCCGGCAATTGGTAGGGCGTCGTATCTGTCACGCCACCCGCGAGCAACGAGGCTCTACGAATGAGGCATGGAACGCAATAGCCACAGTGCTTGGGCTGGCGCTGCGCCTCGTCCTTGGCAAATCGCGTCTTGCCCGGAGATGAACAGGACATCGTCTCCCGGGCATAGGCTGCAAGGAAATTGTGATCGGCGCACCCCTGCGCCATCTGCCCCTTGGTCTGGAATGCATACCGATTGAACAAATGTGCGCGGATCCCGAGTGTCCCAAGCAGCTCGTTCATGCGAACCATGTAGAAGGGGTGTGTCGTCCGGGTGCTCAGAGATCCAAGGCGCAATGGGTCAAGGGGCACGTTCAGCGAAATCCATCCGTTCTCGGGAACGTGAATGGTGATGTCTCCACCAATTGCGTCAGCAGCCAGGGCCGCGAGTGCGAAGAACATAAAGGAGCGGCCGCGCAGCGTGTCTTCCACTGGGGATTCATCGACCGTATCCTTGGGGAAACCGACGCGTGCTCTGATGTGGTTGAACTCGGCTGTGGGGAACCTAGCCTTCATTCTTTCCGCGCACATTCTTTGGTGCTGACTCGTGATCCCGTCCCAATAGTGACTGACCAGGAGAGGTGTTGCGCCGCCCGCGAACAGATCTATCGCACCAATGAAGCTATCGAGACCGCCTGAGAAGAGGCAGACACTGTCGGGGTTGGCGGTCCGCAGGTTTCCTGACGCTGGCACGAGGACCGCTCGGGTAGGAACGCGCGCCCGGAACTGCATGGTCCACTTGTCGCCAGTGAGGAAGTTCAGCATCGTCTGAAGAAGCGAAGACTGAGACACCCACAATTCCGGATCGGCAACTGGTACGCATATTTCGATCTCACGCGTCCATCCATCCTGTGCGAGCGCCTCGCGGGAAACTCGGGTGTCCGCAGCCAACACGGTTGTCGCAACGAGGGCAAGGTCGATGGCTCGTTCACTGGGAACGAGGCCCAACACGTTGAGTTGGTCCAGCGCCTGGCCCAATCCGAATGCCAAGCGATCGTAGCCATCGATGAAGTCGATCTCAGTGACGTGCGCGTCAGATCGTGCCGGTGTAACTGCTTCCGCGTCGGAGGCCCCGAGGCGGGCCACTATGGTGTTTGAACTCATGTCGCGTCCTCTCCAGCATCGGCGATCAGCGAGAAGGCAGCCTCGTAGATCTCATTTGCCCGTTGTTCCACGTCAAGACTATTCAGAGTCTCCAACCCAGTCAACAGACCCGACAGATGAACCCGGCAGCATCCTTCGATGAAGTCGTGAAGTTGCTCGTGAGCTTGCTCGACCGCTGCAATATCGGCTGGCAGAGTGATCCCGCGTGCCCCGATGTCGGCGATCACCCGCCCCTCTATCGACAGTGCGACGAAGTCCAGGAAGAACTCACGGAGTTGTTCAGGGGCAAGCTGCGCAAAAGATGTTGGCGCATCGCGATCCAAATTGCCGATGGCTTCTAGCATCGCCTGTCGAGAGATGGCCTCGTCAATGGCACCCCCAGGCGGGCAAAGGAACTCCAGCATCGCGAGGAACACATCCGATGCCGGCTGATTGGCCATGCTCTCAAGGTCGAGATGGCGCAGTGTCTCGACCGGTCCAACCGCTTGGAAGTCTCTGACCACTCTGAGGAGCCTGGCTCCCGAAGCGCGTGACGACCCCATCCGCTGTGCTGCGCGGCGTGCGCCTCCAGCACCGCCGCGCGAGCCTCCGCCTCGTCCGCCACCACCACCGATGTAGGCGGATAGCGCCGACCCTAGCGCGCTGGAACTGCCAGTCTTCGAGAAGCGCGTGAATGCGTTGCGGGCGGCAGCGAATCCTCCGAATGCCACTGTTGCGCCATCGGATTGGGCTGAAGATGTGCCATCCGCCGACCCGTCTCCTTCACCACTTCCATCCGCTCCCGCGTCCCCGTCTCCATCACTACCGCCGGCATCGAGCCATGTGGGGACCAGCCCGTTTGGAGGTCCCCCATATCCTTTTGATGTTCCCACCGCGCCCCCTCACGCCTTATTTGCGATTGAACCCATGGCCTTAGTGCCCCTCTTCAGAAGCGCGTTGCCGTCTTGATCCCCCCAAGCCGCGAGAACCGCTTTGGCCTCTAGCACCAACGCGGCATCCTTTAAGATTGAGATCATCGCCACCGGCCACACCCCCACCTTATCGATGTCGAGCGCCTTCGCGAAATCGAGCAACCTTCGCCCCATCTCCGGGCTGCGTTCGGCCAAGACCATGAGCCCCTGCACGCCTTTCGGCTCTGTCTTCAGATCATCTGCCTCCAGCACTTGATCGCTGACGGCACCGAAGACCTCGTCCAGCTCTTGCGGTGAGAGCTTGGCAACCTCGGCAACGGTACCTCTTGCGACGAGCTTGCCGCCCATGAGCCGTTCCACGACGCTTTCGAGGTGGGCAGAGTTCGCAAATCCGCCAATGGCGCCACGTTTGTCCCGAGTGACGAACACGTAGGGCCGCAAGTCAACCTCGGTCAGTGAAGGCTCGATCGAGGCCCAGCCGCGGATCCATTCATTCTTCTGCCAGTCAACAACCTCCTGCGGCAGCACCTCGGAGTCTTCAGTTTTGCTCCCGCCCTTCTTGGCCCAGGCGTCCGCCTTGGAGTCGGTATCCACATTGGCAGCGGCACTGGCCTGCTTCAGCGTACGTTCGAACAGCGCCAGGGCCGCAGGCTTTCCGGCTTCCCCCGTAGCAAGCTGAGC
>CAITPF010000068.1 GCA_903894155.1 uncultured beta proteobacterium
GCATCGTCGGCCGCCACTCGCAACTCCTGAACGATGACCAGCGGGCGGCCATTGCTCGGCCTCTGGCACGTTTTCTCGCCACACTCCACGCCATCCCTGTGGCCGATGTGACTCGCTACGGTGCCGGCCCAGACACGATAGCCCGGCTGGACTTGGTTCGTCGGATACCCCGGGCACGTGACGATCTCGCTTGGCTCGCCGAGCGCAGGCTTGTGGACGAAGTTGACCCGTTCATGACCATTCTCGACAGTGCACCGGCCAACTACGCTCCCGCCGCAGACACGCTGGTCCACGGCGACCTGTACGCACGACACCTGCTGGTCGACGTCGATGGCCGGTTGGCCGGTGTGATCGACTGGGGCGACGTGCATCTCGGTGATCGGGCCGTCGATCTAGCCATCGCCCACACTTTCCTGCCGCCTGTGGCTCGCGAGGCATTCCGCAACGCCTACGGCCCGGTCGATGATACAACTTGGTCCATCGCCCGTCTTCGTGCTCTGCGGGCTGTTTCAGAAACACTGGATGACGCGATTCTGCAACGACGCCCGCTCGGCAGCACGCTGAACCCGCTGACCAAGTTCCGCCAAATAGCTGGATCGGGCTCCGGAATCGAAGAGCATTTGCCGATACCGTTCGAGTAAGGCGGGGAAGCGGTCTCGCAGCAACTCCGAGACCGCCGGCCAGACCCGGGGCCGCGGATTGAGTGCATCCACCCAGATGACTTCCACCTGCAGGCCGGCGATATCTTTTAGGCGCAGTTCAGCAGCTTTCATTTCTTCATTCTCCTGAATTACTGGCCGACCATGCGGGCGACAAAAGTCGTACGCAGGGGCAGCTTGGCCGCAGCCAGACGGAACGCCTCACGTGCCAACTCTTCGGTCACGCCAACGATTTCAAACACGATCTTTCCTGGCTGAATTTCAGCCACGTAGTATTCGGGATTGCCCTTGCCGTTACCCATGCGAACTTCGGCAGGCTTCTGCGAAATTGGCTTGTCTGGAAAGACGCGGATCCAGATGCGACCACCGCGCTTGACGTGCCGGGAAATGGCGCGACGTGCGGCTTCGATCTGACGGGCCGTCAAACGGCCGCGGTCCGTACACTTCAGGCCAAAGTCACCGAACGCGACCGAGCTACCCCGGGTGGCGATGCCGGTGTTCCGACCTTTTTGCTCTTTGCGGTATTTGCGACGAGCGGGTTGCAACATAGTTATTCTCCTTGACCGTCAGCGACTGCGGGTGCAGCGCCCGGCGCGGTAACCTTGCGGACGCGCTTAACGGTAGTTTTTTGGGCGTCAGCGCCAAGCGCTTCAGCAGGTTTGTCGCTTCCATCGGCAGGTGCACTGCTCACGCCGACAGGCGCTCGCACGGCACGGGCCGGAGGACGGTCACCCATCGGGGGGCGGGGACCACGGTCATCGCGACGCGGGCCACGTGGGCGACGGTCGTCTTCAGGACGGGCTTCAACAGCGGCCGGCAGGTCATTGCGACCCAGCGTATCGCCCTTGTAGACCCAGACCTTGACGCCGATGATGCCGTACGTGGTTTTTGCTTCCGATGTGCCATAGTCGATATCGGCGCGCAGGGTGTGAAGTGGCACGCGACCTTCGCGATACCAC
>CAITPF010000069.1 GCA_903894155.1 uncultured beta proteobacterium
GGTGACAGCGTCGGGCGCTGCGGGATTCGCGATACGCGGCGCCTGGCGCCGCAGCGTTCAATGGATGACGGACTGCGCTATTCGACCCGGATATTGTTGCTCTTGACCAGCACGTCCCACCGGTTGAACTGCTCCTGCAGAAACGCCGCGAACTCCTGGGGCGTATTGCCCACCGGCTCGATCCCTGCCCGCACCAGACGCTCATGCACTTCGGGGTCCTTCAGCGCCTCGACCACCGCAGCATGCAGGCGATTGATGACCTCGGGCGGCGTCTGGGCGGGTACCAGCATGCCGTTCCATTCCACCACCTCAAAATCCTTAAATCCGCTCTCGATGAACGTCGGCACGTCGGGTAGCACTTCCAGTCGCTTGCGCGAGGTGACGGCAAGCGCGCGAAGCCTTCCGGACTTCACGAACGGAATCCCCGATATCGGGTTGGCAAAATAGGCCGACACCTGCCCCGCCAGCAGATCGGCGACCGCAGGCGCGCCGCCCTTGTAGGGTACGTGAAGCCAGTCGATCTTCGCGTCGCGCGCGAGCATCTCGCCGGCGAGGTGCGAGGTGCCTCCGTTGCCATAGGACGCATAGGTCAGCTTGCCCGGATTGGCGCGCGCGTAGGCCAGGAACTCCTGCAGGTTCTGGTAGGGCGCGGATACCGGCACGACCAGCACATTCGCCATGTTGAGCACCTGCGACACGGGGGCCAGGTCCTTGACCGGATCGAACGGTAACTTGCGCAGTGCCGGATTGACCGCGAAGGAGAAAATTTCCATCAGCACCGTATAGCCGTCCGGCTTGGACTGGATCACCGCCATGTCGGAAATGATGCCGCTGCCGCCAGGCTTGTTCTCGACCACGATGGACTGACCCAGGATCTGCGACATGGCCGCCGCCATCGTGCGCGAATTGCTGTCCGCGCCGCCCCCGGGTGCCGAGGGCACGATGATGCGGATCGACCGGTTCGGGTAATCCTGTGCGCGGACCGTGAGTGGCAGTGCCGCGGAAAACGCGCCGCCCGTGGCCGCAAGCAGCATCTGGCGCCTTCGCATGGACAGTAAGTTCTTGTGCATCATGTCTCCGTGATCTTGCGGCATTGTCAGCTTATTTCAGCCCGACTTCAGGCTGTGCGCATTGCGCCGCGCGACCTTGACGGTCCTGTCGCCCACCGCTATCGTGAGCCGCAAACCTCCGACGGTAATCGAAATCTCACCTGGCTACAACGCGATGACCAATCCCTCTGGCACTCCGCCGAAAACCAAAGCGCGCGTCATGCGCGAACTGCTCGATGGCAAACGGCCCGTCGTCAGCTGCGGCGTCTATGACGGCTACAGCGCACTGATGGTGCAGTTCATGGGCTTCTCGTGCGCGGCAACGACCGGCGCGGGTCTGGCCAACTCGGTGCTCGGCGTGCCCGACATCGGCATTTTCAGCCTGCGGGACAACGTCGACACCGTGCGCAATATCGCGCACGCCGTGTCCATCCCGGTGATGGCCGACGCCGACACCGGTTATGGCAACGCGGTGACGGTTTACCACGTCGTACAGTACTTCGAGGATGCCGGCGTGGTGGGCATCAATATCGAGGACCAGGTGATGCCCAAGCGCTGCGGCCACATGCGCGGCAAGGAAATCGTTTCCGCGCGCGAAATGGCACAGAAGATCGAGGCCGCGGTCCGCGCCAAGCGAGACGGCGACTTCATCATCAACGCGCGAACCGACGCCATCGCCATCGAGGGCATCGAAGGCACCGTCGCACGTGTGCGGGAGTATGTCGCGGCCGGTGCCGACATGATCTACCCCGACGCGATTCGCAGCGAGGATGACGTCGCGCGCGTCGTCGAGGCTGCCAATGGGACGCCTGTCAGCATCAACATGGGCTTCGGGCTGCGCGCGCGTCCGACCTCGCCGCTGATCTCCCTCAAGCGCCTTGCGGAACTCGGCGTTGCGCGCGTCAGCCTGCCGCGGTTCCTGCCTGCGGCGGCGCTGCACGGCATGCAGCAGGCGCTTGGCGCCATGCGGGAATGCATCGAGACCGGCGAGCTGACCGACCGACCCGATCTGCTGGTCGACATGGCCATGATCACGAACCTGATGAACTACGAACGCATCGACAAGCTCGAGCAATCGTTCCTGACCGACGACGAGGTCTCGCGCAAGTACGGCGAGGGCGATCGCGCCTACGTCGTGCGCGCCAAGAAGTAAGCGATCCTGCGGGCAACCGGGCCCGAAGCAAGTCAGGAATCCTGCAGAAGGAAGCCAGCAACCCTGCAGAAGGAAGACAGGAATCCTGCAGAAGGACGCCAGGAACCCTGCAGACGGAAGTCAGGAACCCGGCAGAAGAAAGTCAGGAACCTGGCAGGCAGTCGGGCCCGAAGGCCCGCCTGCCGTTTGTTCAGATCATTTCGAGCCAGGGGCGGACAACGAAGATCAGCCCCAGGAAGTACAGCAGCCCGAAGAGCCACCCGTAGAGCCAGAACGCGGATTTGCCGATGTAGCCGCTGCCGTAGTACATGGGCGCAGGCCCCGTCGCATACGGCGAAATCACGCCCATCAGGCCAAGCGAGTAGCAGCACAGCATCGTCAGCAAGGGCACCGATACGCCGCTCACACTGGTGCCCACCGCCAGCACGACCGGCAGCACCGCGGCCGCATGCGACGTGATGCTCGAGAAGAAGTAGTGAATCCAGAAGAACAGCGCCACCAGCATGATCAGCGCGAAGGTCGGCGAGGTCCCTTCAAGCGGTGTCGCAAACATCACCGCGACCCATTTGATGAAGCCGATTTCGTTCAGGCCCGATGCAAGCGTGAGCAGCGACGTGAAATAGAAGAACACTTCCCAGGCGCTTTTCTCGGCAACGATGTCGCTGAAATCCACCACGCGGGTGATCAGCAGCAGCGAAATCACCACCAGCACCACCATCGTCGGGTTGATGTAGTTCGAGCCGACCAACGGCAAGGATATATTAGGGTTCGACCCTGTAATCCAGAGGAACATGGCCAGTACGACCAGCGCGAACATCCACCGCTCGTTGCGAGAGAGCGGGCCCATCTTGTCCAGTTCCCCCGCCGCCCAGGTCACGACCTCAGGGCTGCGCTTGATCGTCGGCCGGCAAATGAGGTAACTGAGGAACGGCACCAGGATCAGCAGCGCGATGCCCAGGGGAGCGAAACCGATGAACCACTGGGACCAGTTCACCTCGACGTTCACGGTCTTCTTGGCGATGGCCATGGCGGCGCCGTTAGGCGCCAGGGCGGTGAAAAAGAGCGAACTGGTCACTGCAGTGGTCGCGAATGCGGTCCACATGATGTAGGAGCCGATCTTGCCGGCCGTAGGCCCAGGTGCCGAACCGTACAGGGCGGGGATGTTGCTGATGATCGGATAGATCGTGCCGCCGCTGCGGGCCGTGTTCGAAGGCGTGGCCGGCGCGAGCACCAGATCCGAGAGCATCACCGCGTAGCCCAGCCCCAGCGTGGTGCTGCCCAGGGCGCGCACCAGCAGCAGGGCGATCCGCTTGCCCAACCCGCTCTTGCGATAACCGATCGCGAAAATGAACGCGCCGACAATCAGCCAGACCGTCGCCTCCGAAAAGCCGGACAAAGCCCATTTGAGTGCCTTGTTGGGATCAGGTTCGACATAGCCCGACACCGCGGCAATGGTCAGCCCGATCAGGCCGACCGCGCCCACGGGCATCGACTCCAGGATCAACCCGCAAATCACGCCCGCGAATATCGCGAAGTAATGCCACTGGTTGGCCTTCAGGCCAGGGGGCACCGGGATCAGGTAAATGATCAGCCACACGATCAGCGGGGCGAATAGTTTCCAGTTGATTTTCATTGAATTTCTCTCGCGGTCGGCGCGAAGCCAGTAAGAGTAGATTACTGCAATTGGTACCCATCGGGCTTGACTAGCGTCAAGCGAAAAAGTCAGGGTTCCCCCCTTATTGCACCCAGGGGATTTCATGTATGCTTACCGTTCACGCAACCCGGAAAAAAAACTATCACACCGGGCAAGCAGCATAAAAAATGTTTTTATAAGCAATATCGGGAGACTCCAATGAAAGGTGTATTCAGGAAGTGCGCGTTCGCCCTCTTCGCGTCGGCGACCCTCGCAGGTGCCACATCCATGGCTCCTGCCGCGGCGCAGCAGGTGATCAAGCTTGGCCTCTCGGTGCCGATGTCCGGCGCCGCCGCCGTCTGGGGCCAGGGCCAGGAATGGGCTGCCCAGCAGGCTGCCGAGAAGGTCAACGCCGAAGGCGGTGTGACCGTCGGCGGAAAGAAATACACCTTCGAAATCGTCGCGTATGACAACAAATACAATGCCGCCGACGGCACCAAGGTCGCGCAGAACCTGATCAACCGCGACAAGGTCAAGTATGTCGTGGGCAGCATCGGTACCGCACCGATTCAGGCGCTGCAATCGCTGTCCGAGCGCAGCGGCGTCATCGTGTTCACCTCGTCCTGGGGCAAGAGCATCAAAGGTCCGCAGTTCCCGCTCACGTTCACGCAGTCGAACACGCCGTTCGAGATCCTCGGGCCCCTGTACAAGTACGTGCTCTCCAAGAACCCGAACGCCAAGACCGTGGCCATGATCAACCCCAACGACGCCTCGGGCAAGGAGTCGGAAGCCGTTTCGCAGAAGGATTGGGCGAGCCTGGGCGTCAAGGTGCTGTCCAGCAGCTGGTATGAGCGCGGCACGACACAGTTTCAGCCGATCGCCGCCAAACTGACCGAACAGAAGCCCGACATCATCGACATAGGCGTAGCCCCCCCCGGAGACGCCGGCATCATCCTGAAAGAGCTCGGCGTGCTTGGCTGGAACGGCGTGAAGGTTCTGCCGGTCGGTACCAGCGCAACACAGCTTGTCCAGATCGGCGGCGCATCGGCCAACGGCACCTACATGGGCTACGCCGGCGATTATGCAAGCCCGCTGTCGTCACCGACCCAGCAGGCGCTGAACCTCGGCATGCTCAAGAAGCTGAAGGAGCCGCTGAACCCGCTGCAGGTCTCGGCCTATGACTCCGTGCTCGCGCTCAAGGCAGGCATGGAAGCGGCCAACAGCCTGGATCCCAAGGTCATCGCAGCCACTCTGCCCAAGATCATCTTCGAGACGTCCTACGGCAAGACGGCGTTCGGCAGCCAGGCCCTTTACGGCTCGCCCCAGCAAATGCTGGTGCCCATCATGATCACTCAGGTGCAGGACGGCAAGATGGTCGAACTCACCCGCATCATCCCCGAGGAGTTGCAGGCCCGACTCGCCGCTGGCAAATAATCCGCCAAGAGCAGACGACGGCCCGGGAGGCAACAAGTTGGAAATTTACGGGCAGTTGCTGGTCAATAGCCTGCAGATCAGCGCGGCGTACATCCTGTTTTCATTGGGGCTGACGCTGATCTTCGGCGTCATGAAGGTCATCAACTTCGCGCACGGCGAATTCTTCGGGCTCACGTTGCTGTTGATGGCCATCGGCGTGCCGTTGCTCACGGGCGGCACGCTACCCCTGCCGCTGGCCTACGCGCTGGCGGGGGTCCTCGCGATCGCCGCCACGCTGCTGCTCGGCTGGTTTCTCTACCATTTTGCGTTCCGCAAGTTCCAGCGCGACATGATCGGCTCGTTCGTGCTCTCGGTCGGGCTTTCCCTGTTGCTGCAGGGCATTTTTCTAGAGGTCTACGGCGGAATACCCGTCAAGCTGCCCGACCTGATCGAGGGCAACATGCACGTACTGGGCGGCGCCGTGACGACGCAGCGCTTCATCCTGACCGTCATCGCGCTGTTCACGGCCGTAGCGATGTGCTGGGCGATCGCCTCGACGCGCATGGGCAAGGCCCTGCGGGCCGTCTCGGAGGACTACGAGGCGGCCATGCTGCAGGGGATTCCCTATCGCCGCATCGCCCTGTATGGCTTTCTGATCGCCACTTTTCTGGCCGCCATCGCGGGCGCGCTGCTTGCGCCCGTCACGGTGATCAGCGCCAACGTCGGAGCCGATTACCTGATCAAGGGATTCATTGCGATCGTGATTGGTGGCCTGGGCAGTATCCCGGGCTCCATCATCGGCAGCATCATGATCGCCGTCATCGAAAGCGTCGGCGGCTACTACTTCGATCCTTCCGTCGCAACACTGGCGATGTTCGTCATCACGATGCTCGTCCTGCTCATCCGCCCCAAAGGAATCATGGGAAATGGTTAAGACGAATCGACAGGCCCTTCTGGCGGTCGTGGCCGGTATTGCGGCGCTCGGGATCAGCGTGGCGTTTGGCGCAGGGTTCGCCGCGACACTGGTGAGCTGGGTCGCCATCAACGTCCTGCTGGTCGCGAGCTTCCGTTTCGTCCAGCTGATTGGCGAGCTGAATTTCGCGATTGCCGGTTTCGTGGGGATCGGCGCCTACGTCTCGGGCATTGGCACGGCCAAGCTCGACGCACCCTTTCTCCTGTCGCTGGTGGCGGCTGCGGCATTCGCCGGGCTGGTGAGCCTGGTGTTCGGCTACATCACGCTACGCGCCAAGGGCCCCTACTTCATGCTCATCAGCTTCGCGTTTACCGAAGTGATCCGCATGATCTATACGCAGATCGACTTCATTGGCGGCAACTCCGGCATGATCGGCATCTTCCCGCCCGTGATCTTCGGCGACTACTACCCCACCTTCGTGGTCGCGGTGGTGATCGTGATGCTGTTGGTGCTCAATCGGCTTGAGTACTCTGATTTCGGCAAGGTGCTCATCGCCATCCGCAACAACGACGCGATCGTCCAGTCGGTCGGCATCAACGTCCACATCACCAAGGTCATCTGCGTTGCCATCGCCTCGCTCGTCGCGGGGCTCGCCGGCGGCCTGCTTGCGCACGCCAACAACGTCATCAGCCCGGGAGACTTCAGCTTCCTGCTGGCGGTCTATACGCTGGCCTACATCAAGGTGGGGGGCGAGTCGCACCTGACGGGGGCGGTACTCGGCGCCACGGTGCTCACGCTGCTGGCCCAGGTCGCCCTCGGATTCGGTCCCTACGAACATATATTCTATGGTGCAGCCATCGTCATCGCCGTGCTGACAATGCCTGACGGACTGTTCGGCATTTTTGGCAAGTTCCTGGGGCATGGTCAAGCGCGTCGCCTGCCAGCCAGTCACCACTAGACCGCCGCGCGAAACTGGCAACATGAACAACGACGTCCTGCTCAAGGTCGACCACCTCACCCGCCGCTTCGGCGGGCTGACGGCCGTTTCCGACCTGAGTTTCGAAATTCGCAAAGGCGAGATCCTCGGCCTGATCGGCCCCAACGGCGCAGGCAAGAGCACGACCTTCAACTGCGTGAGCGGCTTCTACCCGCCATCGGAAGGCAGCATCACGTTCCGGGGCGAGAATATTTCAGGCTTGCCCACGCACGAGGTCTGCCACCGGGGCCTGGTGCGCACTTTCCAGCATGACAGCATGCTGTCGCAGATGACGGTGTACGACAACATCCTGATCGCGACGTTCAGCCAGATCCGCTCGAAGGCTGCGCGCGACGCGCGCGTGCGCGAGACCGCGGCTCTCCTGAACCTCACCGATTTTCTCGACGAATACGCCGGCAACCTCTCGCACGGACAGCAGCGAATGGTGAGCATTGCCATCGCATTCGCCACCCGCCCCACCCTGCTTTGCCTGGATGAGCCGCTGACCGGATTGAACCAGACCGAGGTGGTGGCCACGCTGAAGATCTTCCGGCGCATCCGCGACGAGTTCGACACATCCATCCTGCTCGTCGAACACAACATGAAGGCGGTGATGGAAATCTGCGACCGCATCGTGGTGATGGACCATGGCGTGTTTCTCGCCGTGGGAGCCCCGGCCGAGATCAAGCAAAACCCGGCCGTCATTTCGGCTTATCTGGGGAAACGCGCATGACCGCCCCGAACGCGCTCGAAGTCACCAACCTCGTGGTCAATTACGGAATTGTCCCGGCTGTGCAGGACATCAGCTTTACCGTGCGCAAGGGGGCCATCACCACCATCGTCGGATCAAACGGCTCGGGCAAGACGACGACCATGAAGGCGCTGACAGGGCTCCTGGCGGCGCAGTCGGGCAAGATCGTCATGAATGGGCAGGACATCACGGGCCTGCCCACCGATGTCCTGGTCAAGCGCGGCCTGGTGCTGGTGCCCGAAGGCCGACGCCTGTTCAAGGGCATGACCGTCGCGGAAAACCTCCAGATGGGTGCATTCCAGCGCAGGGACGCGAGCGAAGTCGCCCACGACCTGGAGCGCGTGCTGACCTACTTCCCTGCCCTGCGGGCCAAGATGCGCACGCGGGCGGCCAACCTGAGCGGAGGCCAACAGCAGATGGTGGCGGTCGCCCGGGCCCTGATGGCAGCGCCCAAGGTTCTGCTGCTTGACGAACCGACGATCGGGCTGGCGCCTGCGGTGGTCGACACGATCGCCGAAATTATCCAGACGATCGGGCGCAACGGCGTGGACGTGCTGCTCGTCGAACAGAACGCAGAGATCGCCTTCGAGATTTCCGAAGATGCCTACATCTTCGAGCGCGGCGAACTCGTCATGCGCGGCACCGCCCGGGAGATGATGAACAGTCCCGAAGTGCAGCGCGCCTACCTCGGAATCTGATCCGGGTGGGCTGAGCGCGCGCAACGACAAGTCATCACGACCAAAACAAACAAAACATCCACGGGGGATCATCATGGGGCGTCTGGACGGCAAGGTAGCGTTCATCACGGGAGCGGCATTTGGCATCGGCAAGGCAACGGCACTGCTGTTCGCGCAGGAGGGCGCCGCTGTCGCCTTCATCGACAATCAGGAGCAAGCCGGCCAGGCAACTGCCGACGAGATCCACGCAGCCGGCGGCCAGTCATTGTTCATCCATGCGGATGTGACGCAATCGGATCAGGTCGAGGCCGCGATCAAACAGACGCTCGCGAAGTTCGGCAAGCTCAACATCCTGCACAACAACGTCGGCGGATCGACGGTGCACGATTCCAGCGTCACCGAGGCACCGGTCGAGGAATTCTGGCGCAAAATGCAGCTCGATCTCTTCGGGATGTGGCTCGGCTGCCGCCATGGAATTCCGGCGCTCATCGAGAGTGGCGGCGGATCGGTCATCAACATGAGTTCGATCTTCGCGCTGATCGGCACACATAAAAAGGACGCGTACACCGCTGCCAAGGGCGCGATCTCGGCGCTGACGCGCTCGATGGCGGTCGAGTACGCGGCCAACAAAGTTCGCGTCAACGCGATCGCCCCGGGCGCAACCGGCACCGAACGCGTGCTCAAGTTGCTCCAGCGCGACGGCGTCACCAATAAGTCGCTCGACGGGCAACTCTTTGGCATCGTCCCGCCCAAGGATGTCGCCTACGCGGCCCTGTTCCTGGCGTCCGATGAATCCGCGTCCACCACCGGCCACATCCTCTCCGTGGATGGCGGTCTCACCATCAGTTAGCCTGGGCCTCCCGACATGAACTCATCCGAATTCCCGAAGTGGCAACCGCGGCCAGAAGACCTGACCGATTCGAACATCGCCCGCCTGATGCAAGAGCTCGGCTTCGCGGACTACGACGACTTGCTCCGATTTTCGATCGATCACCCGGATCAGTACTGGCGCGTCGTCAACAAGTTCTGCGGCATCGTCTGGTCGCGCGACTACGACCAGTACATCGACACGTCGCGCGGCATCGAATTCCCGCGCTGGTTCGTCGGGGGCGAGCTGAACTGGGTCGATACCGTACTGCGCTGGGCGGATCACCCCGACACCGCGAATCGCCCGGCCATCATCGCCGAGCGCGAGCAAATCCCCGCGGTCACCGTGACGTATGCCGAACTGCGCAAACACGTGCGCGACTTCGCGGCCGGCCTCGCCAGGCAAGGCATCCGGCGCGGCGATCGCGTCGGCCTCCTGAGCGAGAACGGACTCGAAGCCAACGTTGCCCTGCTCGGTGTCTCCTACCTCGGCGCCATCGTGGTGCCGCTGTTCAGCGGCTTCGGCGTCGATGCGATTGTGGCCCGTCTGGGTTCCTGCGAGGCGCGCACGCTCATTGCGTCGACCGGTTTCTCGCGACGCGGCCAGTTCGTCGATGCGCGCGCAATCGTCGAGACCGCCCGTCAGCAACTGCCTTCACTCGAATTCATCATCTGGAAGCATTCTCCCGAAGGTCCCGACCTGCGTGCGGGCGACATCAGCTACGCCGACGTCGCATCGGCCAACGGCGACGGTCTCGAATCGGCACGCATGTCGCCCGACGATCCGTTCATGGTGATCTACACCTCGGGCACGACCGGTAAGCCCAAGGGGCCGGTGCACACGCACGGCGGATTCCCGCTCAAGATGGCGCACGATTCCCAGCTTCACTTCGACGTACGCATGGGCGATGTCTTTTGCTGGCCAGCCGACATGGGCTGGGTTGCCGGCCCGCTGGTCTCGACCAGTGCGTTGCTCAACGGCGCCACGCTCGTCTGCTATGACGGCGCGCCCGATTATCCCGACTGGACGCGGATGGGCCGCCTGATCGAAGACCACAAAGTCACCGTCTATGGCGCATCGCCCACCCTGATCCGGGGATACGCGACCCACTCCGAGCAGGCGCTGTCGCGCGATATGTCGTCGATCCGGCTGCTCATTACCGCGGGTGAAGCGATCGACCCGGTGCATTTCAAGTGGTTCGAGGAGCACTTCGGCCGCGGAACCTGCCCGGTCATCAATGTGACCGGAGGCACTGAAGCCACCTGCGCGCTGCTCTCGAGCGTCGTGGTCAAGCCCATCGCCGCCGCATCGTTCAATACGGTCAGCCCATCGGTCGCAACCGACGTGGTCGATGACCAGGGCAACACGCTGATCGGATCAATCGGCGAGCTATCCATCCGTGCGCCTTTCGTCGGAATGACGCAATCCTTCTGGCAGGACGACGAGCGCTACCTGGAGTCCTACTGGCGCACGAGCCCGGGCCAGTGGATCCACGGCGATCTCGCGCTACATGACGAAGAGGGGTTCTTCTACATTCTCGGCCGCTCCGACGACACGATCAAAGTCGCTGGCAAGCGCCTGGGGCCGGCCGAGGTCGAGGAAATCCTGCTTGCACTCGATTCGGTGAGCGAAGCTGCGGCCATCGGGGTCACGGACCCGGCCAAGGGCCAGCGGCTGATCGTCTTTGTCATTCCCACGCCCGAGTGGAAGGGTACCGACGACGAGATCGAGCGCGAGATCAAGAACCACGTGGCCGACCGCATGGGCAAGCCGTTCCGGCCAAGCCGCGTCTATGTCATGAAAGAACTGCCCAAGACCCGCAGCCTCAAAGTCATGCGACGGCTGATCCGCAACGTGTTCACCGAACAGCGACTCGGCGATCTGTCGGCCCTGGGAAATCCGTCGGCGATCGACGAACTCAAGGCCGTGCTTGAGGCCGAAAAGGGCCGGTGAGCGACCGAACAACCAACGATCCACAGGAGACCGTCGATGGACTTAAATCTTAAAGGCAAGAAAGTGCTGATCACCGGCGCCTCGCAGGGCATCGGCAAGGCACTCGCGGAATCCTTCGCCCGCGAAGGCTCGGAGCTGACCATCGTCGCCCGCACGGGCGACCGGCTCGAGGTGATCGCCACGGATCTGCGCTCGCGCTTTGGCGTCACCGTGCATGTCATCGCGCTGGATATGACCACGCCCGGCGCGGTCGCGCAAATCCTCGAGCAGGCGCGCGACACGGAAATCCTGGTGAACAACGCCGGGGTGATCCCTGGGGGCAACCTCTGGCAGGTCAGCGCCGAGCAATGGCGCGCGGGATGGGAGCTCAAGGTGCTGGGCTACGTCGACATGACACGAGCCTTTTATACGGTCATGAAGGAACGCGGTGGTGGCGTCATCGTCAACAACATCGGCATCGGCGGAGAAAACTTCGACTTCGATTACGTGTGCGGAACGACGGGCAATGCGGCGCTGATGGCGTTCACCCGCGCGATCGGCGGGCGCAGCCTGCGCGACAACATTCGTGTGGTCGGTGTGAACCCGGGCCCGGTGGCAACGCCCCGGATTGAAAAGGTGCTTCGCGTGCGCGCCAAGGAACAGCTTGGCGATGAAAATCGCACCGGCGAGCTGTTGGCCAAGTTGCCGCTCGGGCGTGCAGCGACGTCAGAGGAAGTGGCCGACCTGTGCGTGTTCCTGGCGTCGGACAAGTCGTCCTACACGTCCGGGTCGATCTTCACGCTCGACGGCGGGCTGACCTCGGCGAGATCGATCGCTTAGTCTCAAGGCGCGGGTTCGCCATGAATTTTTATCACTGCTTCGGCCACGCCGTCACCGCGTGGCCGTCGCGCACCGCGCTTTACACCGGCCAACGACCCCACGCAACGTTCGCGTCGCTCGACACCCGCGCCCGGCGACTCGCGGCCGGCCTTGCACGGCTGCGCCTTGCGCGTGGCGATCGCGTCGCGATCATGATGGGCAATCGCTGCGAATACACAGAGATCATGCTGGCGTGCTGGGCCGCAGGCTTATGCATCGTGCCCATCAACGCGAAGCTGCATCCGCGCGAGTTTGCCTTTGTGATCGAGAACAGCGGCGCCAAGGCGTGCTTCACGACCTCGTCGCTCGCGGCGGACCTTGCCGCAGGTCTTTCGGGTAGCGCATCTCGCTGTGAACTCGTCTGCTGCGACCTGCCCGACTACGCGCTGCTATTCGCGCCCGAGCCGATGGCCGTCGTCGACGCCGACTTTACCGACTGCGCCTGGCTGTTCTACACGAGCGGCACGACGGGACGCCCCAAGGGTGCAACCATTACCCATCGCAACCTCTGGTTCATGTCGCTTGGGTATATCGCCGATGCAGGCCCGATCGATACGCGCACGCACGCGCTCATGGTGGCGCCCCAGTCGCACGCGGCCGTCCTGCTGCTGGTCGCATATCTGACGCGCGGCGCCGCCTGCGTCGTCCCGGAGAGCGGAGGTTTCGATCCGGCGGAGATGATCCCGCTGATCAACCGTTTCGGGGGTGCGCGCTTTTTCGCGGCACCCACCATGGTCAAGCGGTTTGTCGAATCCCCGGAAATCGGCACGCTCGAGGTGCCCAGGCTCGACACCATTGTCTATGGCGGCGGGCCGATGTATGTATCCGATACGCGGCGCGCGCTCGACACGCTTGGGCCCCGCCTCTGGCAGATTTACGGGCAGGGCGAAACGCCCTGCACCATCTCGTATTTATCGCGCGAACTGCACGCCGCCTCGGATCACCCGAGATTTCTCGAGCGACTGGCTTCGGTCGGCATGGCACGCACGGGCATCGCGCTGCGCGTCGTCGACGAGGAATTCAGGCCACTGCCGCCGGGCGAGGTGGGCGAGATCATCGTGCGCGGCGAGACGGTGATGCGCGGCTACTGGGATAACCCGCAAGCCTCTGCACAGGCACTGCACGATGGCTGGCTCAAGACCGGGGATCTCGGGTTCCTGGATCGCGAAGGGTTGCTCACGCTCAAGGATCGCTCCAAGGACCTGATTATTTCAGGCGGATCGAATATCTATCCCCGCGAAGTCGAGGAGCTGCTCCAGAGCCACCCCGGCGTGCGCGAGGTCGCGGTGATTGGCGTGCCACACGCCGAGTGGGGCGAGGAGCCCGTCGCCTACGTCGTGATGCACGACGGCCATGCCCCGGATGCGACCGCGCTTGAGCAGGTGTGCCTGGACAACATGGCGCGCTTCAAACGGCCCAAGCGCTATGTCTTCGTCGCCGAATTGCCGAAGAACAATTACGGCAAGATCCTGAAGACCGAGCTCAGGGCGTGGGCGACTCAGGCAGGCGATACTCTGGCGTAAATACCGATGTGGGCAACGGCTTCTTCAACGCCCCAGATGCCGCCGCCATTTTCCTGAATCGCCAGGCGCGCGCCGCTGACCTGCCGCGCACCGCATTCGCCGCGCAATTGCGACACGAGTTCGAATACCTGGCCAAGGCCCGTCGCGCCGATCGGATGGCCCTTGGCCTCAAGGCCACCCGACGGATTGACCGGAATCGATCCGCCCACCTCGGTGGCACCACTCTCGGCAAATAGCCCACCATCGCCGGGCGCACAGAACCCGAGGTTTTCCGTCTGCATGAGTTCGCCCATCGCCGTCGCGTCGTGGACCTCGCAGACATCCATATCGGCCGGAGCCAGACCAGCGATTTCGTAGGCATCATTGGCTGCGAGCCGCGTCAGGTGATGCGCAATGTCGTCGCCCTCGCGTTTCGAGGCCGCGCGCATCACGCTCGCGAGGATCTCCACCGCGCGACCGGTGCCTGATCGCAGGCGGCGCAAACCGTCTTCGTTGCAGAGGATCGCTGCGGCTGCCCCATCCGAGATGGGCGAACACATCGGCAAGGTCAGAGGGTACGAGATGGGTGGCGCGTGGAGCACCTCCTCCACCGTCAGCGGCTGGCGAAACTGGGCACGATCGTTGAATTGCGCATGACGCCGGTTCTTGGACGCGATCACGGCAAGCTGGCGCTGGGTGATGCCGAACTTGCGGATGTAAAGACGCGCCCACGAAGCATAGACATCCATGAACGGACTGTACTGGGACGCCGACATCGATCCTTCCGGGATCGTCACGCCCTCGCCCAGATCAAGGATGCTGCGGTGATTCTGCCCGGGTGTCTGCACATCCCACGCCGAGTCGAAGATGCCGAACCTCAGCGCCTTATCGGTGGTGTACATCTTGTCGGATCCCACGGCCATGGCGACGTCGCAGGCCCCGGATCTCAGGTAGTGATACGCCATATGCAACGCCGTGCTGGCGGTCGCACAGGCGTTCTCGACGTTGATGACCGGGATGCCCTGGAATCCGAGCGGCAGCAGCGCCACCTGCCCGCGAACCAGATGCTGGCCCTCGAGGTAGCCCTGCGCGCAGTTGCCGTAGAACGCGGCACGGACATCGGTGGCACCGCAGGTTGCGTCGTCGAGCGCCGCCGAGACGGCCGCCTGCGTCAACTGCTTGACCGACAGGTCGGGATGGCGCGTGAATGGCGTCATTCCGACGCCAACAATGTAAATTTTCTGCATGTGGCTTCCCCGTTCGCGCGGCTTGGATTCTCGTTGTGACCGGCGAGGTATTATCTCTCCTCGAGACAATTTCATCCAAGGAGAATACTTTGGCAAAAGCCTACTGGATCAGCGCCTACCGCGCCATTCACAATCCCGACGCGCTGGCGGCCTACGCCGAACTGGCGGGCCCCGCCATTCGCGCAGCCGGTGGCAAGTTCCTCGCGCGCGGCATGCCCGCCGCCACTAAGGAGGCGGGCGTCAACCAGAGACTGGTGCTGATCGAATTCCCCAGTGTCGAAGCGGCCCAGGAGGCTTACAAAAGCGCGGGCTACAAAAAGGCACTGGAGGCGCTCGGCGCCAACGCGGTCGAACGCGATATCCGGATCGTTGAGGGTATCGAGTAAGTTTGCCGCGGATCGTGCAGCGCCCGCTGAAAAGCGGTGTGCACGATCGCAGCACTCAGTCGAGGCGGATGTTGGCCACCTCGACCACCTTCGCCCATTTAGCAGTCTCCGCCGCCAGGAAAGCGGCGAAATCCTGCGATGAGCCAAAATTGGTGATAAGGCCAAGTGTCTTGAAATTCTGCTGCACGGCAGGGTCAGCCACCAGTGCGGCGCTTGCTTGTTCAAGCTTTGCCAGCACGGCCGGCGGCGTGCCCTTGGGCGCAAGCAGCCCGAACCAGGTGTCCGCGTAATACCCGGGCAAGCCTGCCTCGACAAAGGTCGGAACATCGGGCAACGTTTCGGATCGGCGATCCCCGGCGATCGCCAGCGCCTTGATTTTGCCACCCTGGACCAGCGGCGCGGATGACGGCACGCTGTCGAAGATCACGTCGATCTGCCCGCCCATCAGGTCGTTAAGCGCAGGTGCCCCGCCCTTGTAGGGCACGTGCACCATCGGGATGCCCGCCACCATCTTGAACAACTCACCGGCCATGTGGCCGGATGCGCCCTGCCCGCCTGAGCCGTAATTCAGCTCCTTGCCGCCGGATTTCGCCAGTGCGATGAACTCAGGTACCGTGTTCGCCGGCAGCCCGGGACGCGCGACAAGAAGAACAGGCGCATTGGCCAGCAGTTTGACGGGGACGAGATCCTTGGCTGGGTCGTACGTCATCTTCCGGTAAAGGCTGGGATTGCTCGCCAGGCCCGGGAACCCCATCAGCACGGTGTAGCCATCAGCCGGGGACTTCGCAACGAAGCTCGCCGCGATATTGCCGTTGGCGCCGGGCTTGTTCTCGATGACGATGGTCGTACCGAGCAAGGCGCCAAGCCTGGGCGCAATCGCCCGTGCCACCACGTCGGCGGCGCCGCCTGCGCTGAAGGCCACCACCAGCGTCACGGGTTGCGAAGGATAGCCGCCGGCGACAGCCGCAGACGGCGCAGGCGCGGTTTGCGCGACCGCATGGTGTGCCGCGAGCATTGCCGCCGCACAGGCGAACACTGAAAACATAAGGCGAGATGCTGGCAACATGATGGCTCCCTCTGGCCCCGAACGGGTGCCGTCAACCCAAGGTCAATTCGCGACGACCGCGTGCAGTCAGTCGCCCGTCATCGTCGTGGCGTCAGGAAGCTCCCGCAGACTCCGCTGCTGCCTCGGCCGCCATGGCCACGAACACCGAGCGCGCCATGTCGAAGCTTGCCATGGCGTTGCCCGCGCCGCCATAGACATAGGCAAGCAGGAAGATCTCGGCGATGCGCGACTGCGAGACGCCATTGTTGACCGCGCTGCGCGTGTGGCGCTCGACCGCGCCGATCTGGCCCGACGCCGACGCGATCGCAAGGCACAGCTGGCTGCGCAGCGGCCAGTCGAAGGTGGGGCGCGCCCAGATGTTGCCAAAGCAGAAGTCGTGCGTCATATCGTTGAACAGGTTGTCGAACGCGCTCGCAGCCTCCAGCAAAGGCGTGATGTTCTTGCCTCCGAAGAGCTCGCGACGGATCTGCAACCCGTGGGCGACCCGGTCTTCATAGGTCAGCGTGGGCGGGGGCTCGTTGCTCACGGCGCACTGCGCGGGCGTGAGGGCACCTGCGGCCTCGAGTTCATCGAGCGCCTGGGCAGCCGCCTTGAACCCGGAAATCGAAGGATAGACTCCGGCATAGCAATAAACATGCATGAGCGTTTCGCCGACTTCGGTTCGCCCCAGACCTGCCTGCACGCATCGACGGACATGCGCTGGCACCCACTGGGTCTGCAACTGGCCCGCGACCATCGAGAGCGTCAGGATCGCCTGCGTGCGCGCATCCATCTCGAGACGCGCATGCAGCGGCGCACGCACGCTGGCGTCAAACTGGTCGAGCATCGACATGAATTGGCGCGATGCGTCCGATGCGCCTTGTTGCTGGGACTGCACCGCGCCTGCCCAGGCGGGTGCTGCCGAATCAGTTGAATCCGCCATGCTCAATGCCTCCGTTTCGCGCCCGCGCAAGCCACGGACTGCGACCCTAGTGTATCGTGATTGATGCACC
>CAITPF010000070.1 GCA_903894155.1 uncultured beta proteobacterium
CGCGCTGTTTGTTGGCTGCGTTCATGGTAGATGAACACGGGTCACTGAACCCGTCCGACCATGGATGAATTCAGGGTTGCAGGCAGTACGACGCCGAACAAGTCACTCAATATTGGTATGAACTTGTAGGACACAGATACCGTCGCCGATTTCCCCTGGCCGGAAGACAGGGCTGCGGCGCAGGCGGCGTCTGATTGACAGGCTATGCCGTCGACGAGCGTGGTGATCGTCAGGTTTGCAGGCGTCAGCGTGGCCGCAGACGCCAGCACCTGACTGACCGTGTCGGTGTAGGGGGTGCCGTACCCCCTCTCGGCTGACAGCAGCTGCGCACCAATTGAGGTGGCGGTCGTCAGGATGTTCAGACTCATCATGAACCAGGAAAATTGAATCAATCCCATGACGAGCAGGAACAGGATGGGCGCCACGAGTGCAAACTCAATGAGTGCTCCGCCTTTTGCACTCGCATGCTTCGCGTATCCGAGAGGGATGCGACTGAATATTGGCTGAGCGAACATCACCTGTCGGCTCCGGATGGGTGAATATGGATAATTGTCACCCTTTAAATTAATAATGGAAAGCACTGCGTGAGGCGACTCACTTAGCCATCACGCCAGAAGGGCGTTGAGAATTCCTTTGCCAAACCTGTCCGGGAGGAATCGCCAGGTGCGTCAGCGCTCAAGTCCAGAGCCAGGCGGTCACCGACATCGGGCGGCCTGGTTGCCTGTTTGCAAGCCGCCCGCGCAGCCAGGTCGCCGGCGCGGGCCGCGCCACGGTCTGTGCGGTGGGGCTGCAATCCCGCACAGCGCGCAGCTATTCGCCGGCCGGCGCCTTCAGCGCGGCGTGGAACCGCGCAACATACTCGTCAAACGACTCGGTGTCGCCGGCCTCAAGGCTTGCTTGCTCTTGCAGCGAGCGCGTCGCCAACTCCCTGGCCTGTTGCGCCTGCGCCTGGCTCAACCCCGCGTTACGCAGCGCCCTGGCGTGCTCTGCGCTCTGTCGCAGCGCGAAATCGTGAAACGAGATCCCTTCGTCCCTGAGGGTATGCAGCAACCTGGCCGAAGGCGTCGTCTCCGGATCGCGCACCTTGCCGCGTTGCGCCTCGACGGCCTCGGCGTATCCGCGCTCGCCCATGGCGAAGTCCAGCAGGCCGGCGCAACGGGAAATCTCATCGAGCAACTGGCCCGCCCAGTCGGCCAGCGGGATCTCACGTCCCTCCTGGTGAAGCGCAAGCCCGGGAAGCCTGCCCTCTTTGACGACCCGCGAGAAGTTTGCCGCGCTTTCGGGGCAATACCCGCTATCGGTAAACATCGGGCTTTCCTGCAGTGCGCAAAAGAGAAGGAACGCGTCAAGAAAACGCGCGCTCAAGGCAGAGATGCCGACGGGTTGCATGGGGTCGATATCCATGCAGCGCACTTCTATGTACTGGATGCCGCGCTCGGACAGCGCCGTGATCGGGCGCTCGCAGCGCCCCGTGGTGCGTTTGGGCCGAATGCTGGAATAGAACTCGTTTTCAATCTGCAACACGTTGGTATTGAGCTGAATCCACTCCCCGTTGCGGTGCGTCCCGAGCTCCTGGTAGGCTGGCCACGGTGTGGTGACTGCGTTGTACAGACGGGAGAGGAACGTATCCAGGTCGTTGTAGCAGAGCTTCAGGCCGGATTGTGCCTTGTTCTGATAGCCGAGGTCGCTCATGCGCAGGCTGGTCGCATGGGGCAGATAAAGCGTCTGGTCGTCGAGCGACTCAAGCCCATCGGGTTCGCCCTCGCGCAGAAAGTCTCTCGAGAGCGCCGGCGACGATCCGAAGAGGTACATCAGGAGCCAGCTGTAGCGCATGAAGTTGCGGATCAGCGAGATATAACCTGCCGATCGTCGTGCGGTGGCATCGTCACCGTCTAAACCGAGCAGCTCCCAGATCGCTTCGTCGAAGGAGAAGTTGTAATGCAACCCGGCGATGCATTGCATCGTCTTCCCATAGCGCACGGCGAGCCCGCGGCGGTAGACATGCTTGAGCATGCCGGTGTTGGACGTACCGTACCAGGCAATGGGGATGTCGGGCTCGGGTGGCAACGTGGCGGGCATGGAGTGATTCCACATCAGCTCATCGCCCAGGTTGGCGGCGACGACACGGTGGATTTCTCCGATTTCCGCGATAAGGTCATCAACGCTCGGGTGCGGCGAGGTAATGAGCTCGAGCAGCGCCTCGGAGTAGTCCGTCGTGATGCTCGGATGCGTCAGGGCCGAGCCAAGCGCCACCGGGTGAGGCCGGCGCGAAAGCCGCCCCGCGGAATCCACGCGCAACCCCTCCTTTTCAATGCCGCGCAGTGATCCCCTGAGGATATCCGGGGAATCGTGCAGGCGCGCAAGGCGGTTGGAAAGCAGATCAGTCACAGGGCATCCTTTTTGGGCAGCAGCGTCAGATTTTAAGGGAAGCGGCGGAAACCGTTTTGTCACTAAAATCAGCGGTCGTCCACGGCGTGGTCGCAAAGCCCGGATTTCCCGGGCATTTGTGCCGCCGGCCGTGAATGCCGCGACAGCCTTTTTGCACTGGATCCCGACCCATGCCGACCAGCCTGATGAAATGTTTCGCCCCGGGAATACGCGGGTGGTGACGATGCGGACCAGGCGCCGGGGGCTGCTGGCTGCCGTCCTTGCCGCGCTCGCGCTCTGCGCTTGTACGCCGCAATACAACTGGCGGGAGACGGCGGTCGCCGACGGCAATGCGCAGATTGCCTTTCCGGCGCAAGTGCGTACCGAGGAAAGACCGCTCTATGTCGACGGCGCCCGGATGACGTTTTCGCTGACCTCGGCAAGCGTGGGGCCGGCCGTTTTTGCCGTCGGCTATGCGAAGCTGCCGGCCGATGCCACCGAGGATCTCGGGAAGTCGCTCGTGCAACGCCTGGTGACTTCGCTGGCCGCCAACGGCGGCGAGCCGCCAGAGGGCGCCAATCAGGGCGACGTCTTCGAGCTGGAGACGAACGTGGCGGGACAACCCTCGCGCCTGGTTGCCCGCGTGCTGGTGCATCGTGACATCCTGATCGAAGTGGTGGCGTCCGGACCGAAATCGGCGCTCCCGCTCGAACAGGCGCATGACTTCATGCGCTCGCTGGTTCTTCGATAGCGGCCGGGCCGAGCAGTCCGAGGCGCATTGCCTGCGCAACGCCGGCCTGCCGGCCATAGACGTTGAGTTTGCGACAGGCATTGAGCAGGTGAAAGTTGACAGTCCGCTCGCTCAGCCCAAGGATGGTGGCGGTCTCCCAGCTTGTCTTGCCTCTGGATACCCATTCGAGGCACTGAACTTCGCGCCCTGAAAGCGGAGACTTCATCGTCATGGATCTCATACCTCCTGTACGTGCAGACCAGAAGGGCGCAAGTGTGCAGTGCAATCCGCATTCTGGAAATGC
>CAITPF010000071.1 GCA_903894155.1 uncultured beta proteobacterium
GGGGAAGAAGTCGATTTCGCTGAGCGCGGCGAATTGTTTACGCAGTTTGCGAACCTGTTTGACAGCGTCCGGAATCGTTTGCGGCGATAGCGACGCCTGCGCCTTGACGACTTCGGGCAATAAGGCGGTGTATTCGGCGGTGCGGTCAAACAGACCGGCAAATCGTTCGTCAGCGGGCTCTTCAACGCGCAACACCATTGCGCTTCCTTCGGCCGCGAGCACATCGGCCGCGATGCCGGTAAAGGTCTCGCTGCATCTTGCGTTGTCCGGGAGCAGGTAGACGCCATCTCGCAACACGGCGGCGCCCGACGCCTTAAGGGCGCGCCAGGCGCGCATCCGATCGGTCGCGTTCCCGGTTGGGAGACTTGTAATGAGGGTCAGCCACATATTCATGTAGCGTACTCTACAGTATTGTAGAGAAAATTACAATTTAATTGTTTGCGCCTAAACTCTATGCAGGTATGGTCAATGCGGATGCTGATGGTGAATGTCGGGGAAGTGCGCATGCCTGTGACGCGTCGCGACGTGGCTGTGCCTGTGCTCGTGTGGCACCTCGCTGTTCCACGGGCCTTCGTGCGCATGCTGGTGGTGTTCGTCATGCGTATGACGGTGCGAATGCTCCAGCGGCTCGTGAGTATGCGCATGTTCGTGGTTTTCTGTCAGGTGTAGCCAGACACCGAACGCCATCAGCATCGCGGCGAGCCAAAACATCCCGCTGGCCGTATCACCGAAGACTGCGATCGAGATTGCCGCCCCAACGAACGGTGCAATCGAGAAGTACGCCCCGGTGCGGGCTGAACCCAGGCCTCGGAGCGCCAGGACAAACAGCACCAGGCTGATGCCATAGCCGAGAAGTCCGATGGTCATGACGGACAGGATCACCCCCCACGCGGGCAATTGCGCACCCGTCAGCAGGGCGAGCAGGCAGCTGACGCTTCCTGCAATCAGGCCTTTGCTGCCCGCGATGAACAGGGAATCAGAGGCTGAGACTTTGCGGGTGAGATTGTTGTCAATGGCCCAACATAAGCACGCAATCGCAATCAGCACAGGGCCCGGGGCGTTCAATGCCCCCGAATCTCCCGACGGAACGGAAAGGACAATGCCGCCTGCGACGATCGCGAGCATACCCGCGACAATTCGGCGATCGGTGTTCTCCTTGAAGACGACCCATGCCAGGACAGCAGTCAGCACAGTTTCGAGATTGAGTAATAGTGATGCCGTCGCGGCCCCGGTGAACAGCAAGCCGAACATCAACGCAATGGGGCCCAGAATCCCGCCAAACAGGACCGCGCCGATAAGCCAGGGCCATTCGCCGGGCGTGAGGCCGGAAGGTTTCCACCCCTTGTCGCGCACAGCGCGGGCAATCGTGAGCCCCAGGCCACTGCCAAGGTACAGCAGCCCCGCCAGCAGGATTGGCGGGCATTCGCCAATCAACATCTTGGCAAAAGGCGTGCTGGCCCCAAAGAGGACCGCGGCAATCAAAGCGCAGAGGATGCTGCCATTCATTCGTCGATGACCTCGCGAACGGGATCTTTGATGGACCTGATCAGGGCAATATCAGGCGAAATTCAGTGATGCCATTTTCCGAACTGACGGATACTTTCCCCCCATGTGCCTCGACGATGGACTTGGTGATGGCCAGGCCAAGTCCAGCCCCTTCCTCGTGCCGCTGACGGGAAGGATCCACCCGGTAGAACCGGTCGAAGAGCCTCGGCAGGTGCTCCGCAGGGATCGTGCTTCCCGCATTCTCGACGGCGACGGTGGCGGTTGAATCCTGATCCGATTGCGCAAGACGAATCGTCACGCGTCCACCCGGCGGCGTATGGCGCAGCGCATTTGAAAGCAAATTGCCGATCGCCCTGCGAAGCATGAGTTGATCGCCATGCACCACACAGTGGCCAACGATTGCAATTTCAATGTGACTTTCGCTGGCAAGTGCATCGTAGAACGAGGCGAGGCTCTCGGCTTGCGCGCGCAGATCGACGTCGTGTTGACTCGCAAGGCCGAGCCCCCGATCTGCCTTGGCAAGGAACATCATGTCGGAAATCGTCCTGGAAAGGCGCTCGAGCTCCTCGGCATTTGAAGCAAGCAATTCCTGATATTCGGCGGTTGTCCGCGCGCGCGATAGCGTGACCTGGGTCTGCGTCAGCAAGTTAGCCAGCGGTGTGCGCAGCTCGTGCGCGAGATCCGACGAAAACTCCGATAGTCGCTTAAACGACTCTTCAAGCCTTTCCAGCATCTGGTTGATGGTGGTTGCGACGTCTGCCAGCTCGGGGGGAATCGCCTCGACAGAAAGCCGCTGGTTCAAACGGGTCGCGGTGATCTCGGACGTGTTCCTCGCCATCGACCGCAACGGTGAAAGCCCCCGAAACGCTGCGAACCATCCGAGCAGCCCGCTGAGCACCACGGCGAACCCCACGACGATCCAGAGGGCGCTTCGGAACGAAGACATGAACATCTCGTGATGGGAAAGATCGGTCGCGACCTCGACACTCAGCGGATCCGATCGCGACCACCTCGGAATGATCCGGGACGTCAATGCACGCAACGGCCTGCCGTCCACGCCTGCAATCTGCTCGGGCTGGTTGAAGGTTCGCGTGCTCGGGATCACCGTGGGCAGGTCGGCATCTGCGCTCAGGAATATCACGCTGGCATCCTGGCGCGCGATGCGCACGGATAGCCCGTGGTGTCCGACCAGCGCGTCGTCAAGCCTTGCCTTCAGGCCGGAGAGGTTTCCCGGATCGTCTTCCTGCGCAAGCATATGGCGAACAAGCTCGAGCTTGCCTGTCATTAATTCCATGTCGAGTTCTTCGAAGTGCTTTTCCGCCAAAGACGCGACGACAAAGCCGAGCAGCAGAAGGACAATGGCCGACACTGTCGCAAACAACAGCGTCAGCCGCTGCGTTATCGATGATCCCAAGGCCGGCTTCACTCGGAATCCTCGAGGACATAACCCATTCCCCGCACCGTCCGGATCAGTTTTCGATCAAACTCGTCATCCACTTTGGCGCGCAATCTTCTGATGGCAACATCGATCACATTTGAATCGCTGTCGAAGTTCATGTCCCAGACCATGGAAGCGATCAGCGAGCGCGGCAGGATCTCGCCTTTGCGCCGAAGCAGAAGCTCAAGCAGCGTGAACTCCTTCGCCGTCAGGTCGATGCGACGCCCCGAGCGCGTGGCGCGTCGCTTGATCAGGTCGAGCTGGAGATCCGCAGCCTGAAGAAAATCTGCCTCCCTGACTTTCGACTGCCGTCTGAGCAGCGTCCTGATGCGTGCGAGCAATTCGGCGAACGCGAAGGGTTTTACCAGATAGTCATCGGCGCCGGCTTCAAGGCCGCGGACACGATCTTCTATCCCGTCCCGGGCTGTCAGGAACAGCACGGGCAGGCTCAGCCCCTGGATCCGGATACGGCGAAGGATCTCCCAACCGTCAAGGGAGGGGAGCATCACGTCCAGGACGGCCAGGTCGTAGGTTTCCGTTGTCGCAAGGTGCAGGCCATCGATGCCGTCTCTCGCGAGATCGACGATGAACCCGGCTTCCGTCAACCCTTGCTTGAGGAAATCGCCGGTCTTTTGCTCATCTTCTACCACTAGTATCTTCACGACGAAAACCTCCCGGTGGGCGAATTTTGCACCGAAATGACATTCCCGGTGTCGCAGAATCCGCAGGGCAAGGCGCAACCTTACAAAAATGTAATCTACAGGACAGGTTCCGGTCATGGCGCGACGACGAAAATGACAGGGTCATACGGGACTTGCGCCATGAAAAGTTCATCCTCAGTGCAATTGTGCTCCTGCTCCCAGACAACACCGCCACTCAGAGGTCAGGGAGCCCAACAATGCGCATTTCACGAAAACTACTGGCGCTGACGTTGCTCGCGCTGTTGCTCCAGGCCGGGGTTCCGCTGGTCGCGTACGGGCAGGCCGCCGCTCAAACCACGGCGCCCGACAGCATGACCGAGGGGGTCGTCCAGAAGGTTGACCCGACCGCACAGCGGATCGCGATCAAGCATGGGGAAATCCGCAACCTCGGCATGCCACCGATGACCATGGTGTTCAAGGTCAGGGACCCAGGCGTGCTGGATCACGTGAAGGTGGGCGATCCAGTGAATTTTGTCGTCATCATGGAAGGGCAGGATATGGTGATCACCCTCCTGCGTGTTGCGAAGTGATTCGTGTCCGGATCGTTGAATCGCACGGAGACGGCAGATGGCAATAGTCGACATCGGTTGCAGCGGGGGCCGCGCACTGCGCGCTGGATATCGTCCAGGGTCTGCCGCGAGCGAAATCGCAATCGCAATCGCAATCGCAATCGCAATCGCGGTGAGCCTGTTCATTCACGCGTCGGCGGCTTCACAGCCGGCACCACCCGATTTCATCCCGCTTCTGCAGCAATCCCGGATCGCATCCGAAGAAAAATTCCATCTGGACGACAGCGTCGACTCGCTGGGAAATAACGTTGAGTCCTTGCTGAAATATGCACGCCAGCACAATCCTGAGTACGCCGGGACCCGCTACGACGCGCAGGCGGCGACCGAGCGCATCGGCTCGGCCGGTGCGCTGGCCGATCCGGTGTTCCGTGCCGATGTGATGGACGTCACGCAAATTGGTCAACCAAGCCCGATGCCCGTGCCGTTTGGCGGCACCATTTTTTCGATCAAGCAGGAACTACCCTGGTTCGGCAAACGGGATCTGAAGCGCGAAATCGCGGAGGCGGAAGCCGAGGGCGCAAACTTTCAGGTCCGGGGAACCTGGCTGGATATTTCAGCGAAGATCAAGATCGCCTACGCGCAACTTTATTTTGTGCAGCGCAACGAGCAGTTGACCCGGGAAGTCCTGAAGCTGATGCAGCAACTCGAAAAAGTCGCCAGCGTCCGGTATTCCAGCGGTAGCGGCAACCAGCAGGATGTCATCCGGGCGCAGACTGAGCAGACGGCAATGCGCAATGAGTTGGTGGCAATCAACAATGACCGCAGGCAGGCCCAGGCGCGTTTGAATTCGATCCTGTCAAGACCGTCACAGGCACCACTTGCGACCCCTGAAACGTTGCGTACTGTGCCTCCCCCCGAAAAGGTCAGCCTTGCCGCGCTCGATGACCAGGTGCGCCGGCAGAATCCGCAGCTTTCGCTCGATGACACCCGTGTGCGCTCTTCCGAGAAGAACCGTGAACTAGCGTACAAAAACCGCTACCCCGATGTGACGGTCGGCGTGCTGCAAAATCAATATCAGAATGCGTTTAATCAATGGGGCGTCATGCTCGAGTTGAACATACCGATCCAGCAGGAGGCCCGTCGATCCCGGGAGCGCGAGGCCGAGGCGATGGTCTCTGCCGCGCAGGCGCGTCGAACTGCAACCGCGAACCAGATTCTGTCCAGTCTGGCCGAGACGCTTTCCGCGCTGGACGCGGCGCGCGAGACGGACAGACTGGTTGCAGGCAGCCTGCTTCCGCAGGCCCAGGCCACGTACGATTCGGCGCTCGAGGGATACAAAAACGGCAAGGTTGATTTTGCGACCCTGCTCGAGGCCCAGCGTCAGATCCGGATCGCCCGGTTAAACCAGCTCAAGGCCAAAACAGACAGCCAGGTCCGTCTTGCCGAACTTGAGCGCATTCTGGGAGAAGACCTGTGAGCCGCAGCCTGACCACCGTGATCGGCGTGTTGATCGTGGCCGGCATTACGGCCGGTGCCGGCTATTGGCTTGGCCGCGATTCGTCGCGATCGAGTTCCAGGGAAATCCGGCCGATCGGGCAAACCGCCGCCAAAGCGGAGCGCAAGATCTTGTTCTACCGCAATCCGATGGGCTTGCCCGATACCTCCCCGACCCCCAAAAAGGACTCGATGGGGATGGACTACATCCCGGTCTTCGAAGGGGATGGTTCGCAGGATGCCGGTGCGCCGGGCCAGGTCGACATCAGTGCCGACAAGATCCAGAAGCTTGGCGTGAGAACCGAGGTGGTCGGCAAGCGGGTACTGGATCGTGCCGTGCGGGCGGCGGGCAGGATAGAGCCTGACGAACGCAAAATCTACACGATCGCCCCCAGGTTCGAGGGCTATGTCGAACGGCTCATCGTCAATGCGACAGGGCAGGAAGTCCGCAAAGGCCAGACGCTTTTCGAGACGTACAGCCCGGACCTGGTCCTTGCCCAGCAGGAATACCTCATCGCGGGGCTCGGGGTTAAGAGCCTGGCAGACGCCGATCCGGACGCCAGGCAGGGAATGCAGCGGCTGGCCTCCTCGTCACTCGAGCGCCTGAGAAACTGGGATATTTCGGATGACCAGATCAAGGCGCTGTCGCGCACAGGCATGACCCGGCGGACTCTGGATTTCGTCTCGCCCGTCGAAGGCGTCGTGACGGAAAAGCGGGCGGTCCAGGGCATGCGGTTCATGCCGGGTGAGATGCTGTTCCAGATTGCAGACCTTTCAACCGTCTGGCTGATCGCGGATATTTTCGAGCAGGACATCGGCCGGGTTTCCGTGGGCGCACACGCCCGGATCACGTTGAACGCCTATCCGGACAAAACGTTCGACGGTGACGTGATCTACGTGTATCCAACGATGAAGTCCGAGACGCGTACGGTCTCCGCCCGGGTTGAACTGAAGAACCCGGGCTTCATGCTCAAGCCCGGCATGTACGCGCAAGTTGAGCTCTCGCGTGTGGCGCGTGGCGAAGTGCTTTCGATCCCGAATTCTGCGATCCTGGATA
>CAITPF010000072.1 GCA_903894155.1 uncultured beta proteobacterium
GCCAACGCCACCGTGCGCTCGCCGAGCACCTCGAAAAATATCGCGCAGGGCCCGCCAAGTTCGATCAGCGTATCGACCACGGGCGTGGCCGCATCGACACGGTCCCCAGAGAAGCCGGCGCAATTGCCGACCCGAAACACTCTTGTCATCCTCGTCCCCAATCCTGGCGCCATGCTGCGCTCGTTTGCGGTTGTTATTGCAGGGGCTTGCCCTGGCGCATGCACATGAAATGCAATATTTGCGGTTAACTATACAGCCCCGCAGGGGGCCGATTCTCCAACCTGACAAGACGCACCCTCTTGTTCCGGCCCATACGCTGACCCTTATTGCGGTCGCACAAACAGGGTCTGCATGCTGTGGCCCAGGGCGCCTTGCTGGTCGAACGCGGTCGACATCGTCTGCCCGATCCCGTTGGGCTCGATGACGCTGCGGGCCGACATCCCCACCCACGGCCCTTGCGGCAAGCGATAAATCCCGACGGAAAGATCGACCGGCACGAACGACCACTTGCGGATGTCGAGCTCCGCGCTCACGCCATTGGCCGAGTCGATCATCAGGATGAGCGACTCAAGGCCCGAGATCTCGCGCCCCTCGATCAGCGGGATCCGCGGCCGCGCCCACACCGTGGCCACCCCGGCGTGATCGAAGCCGCCCTCGGCAAAACGCCATTCCAGTGCATCGCCGTAGGGAAAGTATTCGATCCCCTGAAAATAGCCTTCGGTCGCCTTGTCCGGCATCGGTGGCACCTCAAATGGATGCGCAATCCGGGGTGCAACGCCCGACACGCGCTCGGTGCGCCAGGCATGCGCCGTCATAAAGGCCTTTCCGCCCGACGCGTACTGCGCGCGCAGCAACTCAATCCGCTTGCCGCCTCTCACCCGCTCGACCGTGACTTCGCACGTGCCGATCGGAACCGGGCCAAGAATCTCGATCGTAAGCCGGGCGATTTCCAGACCATGCTCAGACGGATACGTGGAAAGCGCGTGCATCAGCAAGGCACCCGGTGGCCCGCCATGCTGTATTCCGGGCGCCCAGGGGCCGATGGTTGATTCGGTCGGCTCGTAGCGACCTTCGCCCAGGGGAAGGTAAAACGCACTGGATCTTGGTGGTACGCTCATCGCCGTTTGCGGATATGGTGAATGGGTTTAGCTCAGCCATTCTAGCGTTGCCGAATCGACACAACCACGGAAGGCCGAATTCTGGCAACATTGCCCATGGTGTGCAGTCACTTATTCGGTGTGCAGTCACTGATTCAACGTCAGGTGCCTGACGCCTGAAGATTTGTCCCTGGCGATGCACGCCAGACCCATCAACGGATTGACAACATTCACGCCCATGAGCGACGTCTCAACCGCAGCGCAGGCTGTAAAACCTGTTGAAATCTTCAAGTTCGATCAGCCGCAGCTCGAAGTCCTCCAGAGCTTCCTGGCGACCTACGACCTGCCGGACATCATTTTTGGCAGCGTCATGCTCCTGCTCATTCTGTTCTTCCACGGGCTCAGCATGGCGGCGATCGGCGAGCACTATGAATGGCAATCCACTCGCCTGCTTGCGGCCAGGCGCTTCTGGCTGGTCGAGATCGTCTTCTACTTCAGCATGATCGCGCTGATGATTACGCACGTCGTCGAAATCGGCATCTGGTCTTGCGCGCTTTACGCCGCCGGCCTCGTCGACAATTTGCGCCGCGCCATCGTCTTTACCGGCAACACGTACACCACCGTCGGATACGGCGAGGACATCTTGCCGCTCGGGTGGAAATTGCTGACCACCATCATCGCGCTCTCCGGCATGTTTGCCTTCGCGTGGACGACATCGGTGCTGCTCAACATGATGAAGATGTACCAGGAAGCGCGCGTGGCGCGGCGTAATACCCAGGAGAAGATCAGATGAATCAAGTCGCCGCGAACCGCCCCGGCACGACCCCCGCAGCACACGCCCAAGACCGATTCGGCAACCTGATCGATCCCACCGTTTCCTATGCGCGCGGGACGATCCTGCGCAACAACGCCGACGAGATCATCCGCCAGCGCCACGCCTACGACATCGGCCGCGCGCGCTGCGCCGCGCTGGGGCCGGATTCGGCCTACAACCTGACCGGGCTCATCCGGGGATTCCGGTTCAAGCCTGAAGACTTGCCTAAGATGCACTCGTACATTCACTTTGGAGTACTCGATCACGATGCGCTCGTTCCGCTCGCGATCGAACGGCTCGGGGGAACGGTCGAGCGCGACGACGCCTTTCTCTGCAATCGCGTGAGCGCCGCGATCCTCGCCACCATGATGGCGATGGTCAAACCCGGCGACCTGGTCGTCTCGGTGGTCCCTGCGGATCGCTGCCACCCGTCGCTCAAGAATTCAGTGCTCCAGATGGGTGGCCGGTTCGTCGAGGTGATCGGGGCGACTGGATTTGAACAACTTGTCGCCACGCTCACCGAGCGGCCCTTCATGGTGTGCGTCACCGCGATTTCACCATCCAAACACCACTTCCCCGAAACGGAAGCGGTGAAGGTCATCACGAAGGCGCGCCAGCTGGGCGCAAAGATCATGATCGATGACGCGCACATGGCCGCGCGCGTCTCCATCTACGGCGAGCACCCTGCGCTCGCGCTGGATGCAGACGTTGCAGTCTGGTCGCTCGACAAGCACGTCACCGGCCCGCGCTCGGGCATCGTGGCCGGCCGCAAGGATCTGATCCGGGATATCCGCGCCAAGGCATTCATGTTCGGGCTGGAAGCGCAGCTTGGCTCGATCGTGGCCGGTTACAACGCACTCGAGTCGTTCGATCCGGAACCCATCGTGCGCGCAGCGGCCTTTGCGGACTCGATCCGGGAGGAGCTTCAGGGCGTGCTCGACGGGCGCGCTTATCGCGCGGGCCCCGGCGTGGCCATCCACGGCGAAGATCTCCTTGAACTGGCCCTGCGCCAGAGTGGCGCCCGAGCCCCTCGGATCGTGCCGATCGAAGCCACTGCCGCGGCGGCGATGATCCTTCTGAAGGAAACCGGCGCGTTCACCATCCCGGTATCCGGGATGCCCGGTTCTGCGTGCGTTTATCGGATCATGGCCTACCCGGACGGCGAGCGCCTGGGCAAGCGCGCGATCGTCGAAGGCACAAAGGCGGCGCTGAATGGAGTCGCAAAACTATTGTCAGATCCGGATGCCACCCGGGAACTTCTGTTCGGGTAACCCAGGCGACTTATTTCTTCAAGGGGCACGCGATGTTCGACGATTGGATCAGCAACACGGGCAACGGCAACTCCGGGCGCCCACTCTGCGGAGTGCCTGCCCGGTTAAACGGCCGCTTTGCCGCAATGATGTGCGCGCTTGCCGCGGCAGCCCTGGCATTTCTGTGTGCCAGTGCACCCTCCCACGCACAAGACAATTGGCCGAGCACCACGGTGCGGGTCATCGTGCCGTTCGCCCCGGGCGCGAGCAACGACGTCATCGCGCGCCAACTGGCCAGCCAGTTGACCAAATCCCTCGGGCAATCGTTCGTCGTGGAAAACCGACCGGGCGGGGGCAGCACGATCGGCGCGCAGTTCGTTGCTTCATCCGACCCCAACGGCTACACATTGCTCTTCGTATCGAGCTCGCTGGCGACATCGGCGGCCGTGCAGAAAACGCCCTACGACCCGATCAAGGCATTCAGAGCTGTTGCGCAAGTGGCCTCGGCGCCCTTCCTGATCATCACCCGCCAGGATTTTCCGGCCAAGACCGTGCCCGAGCTTGTGGCATTGGCAAAAGCCGAGCCCGGCAAGGTCAACTTCGGCACAAGCGGTCTGGGCGACAACACCCACCTGGCCACTGAGCTGCTCGCTACGACGACCGGCATCAAGATGACCGCGATCAGCTACAAGGGCATTGCACCGGCGCTCATCGATCTGATGGCAGGCCGCACGGATTTCATCATCACCTCGATCGCCTCGATCAAGGGCACCGTGGCGGAAAACCTCCCGAAAATGGCGTTCACCAGCGCCAAACGCGATGCCGATTTCCCCAACGTACCCACGGTGCGTGAATATGGGATCGATTACGTTGCCGACCTGTGGTGGGGTCTTTTCGCGCCCGCGGGCACGCCGGACGCGATCGTCAACAAGCTCAACGCCGAAGTCAACAAGATCGTCGGCACCCCGGAATTCGCCCAGTTCCTCAAGAACAGCGGCGCGGTTCCCGCGGCATCCACCCCGGCGGCACTGCAGGATCTGCTCACCAGCGAGGTCGTGCGCTGGAGCGACACCGCCCGCCGCGCCGGGCTGGAGCAGAAATAGGCCCCACAGGGCTAGGGTTTTCCTGACTGATGGCGCGCTGAGTTTCACTTAACAATGGGGGGGTTCAAAAAGGATCGTCCCATGCGTCTGACCCCAATTCTGCGTTTCGTTGCAGCGATCACCCTTAGCCTCACCGCGGCGTGCGCGTTCGCCCAGGGCACCTGGCCGACCAAAACCGTACGGCTCGTGCTGCAGTTTCCGCCGGGCGGCTCGACCGATGTCGTGGCGCGCATCCTCGCCCAGGCCATGACCGAGTCGCTCGGGCAGACGGTGATCGTCGAAAACAAGCCGGGCGCCGATGGAGCCATCGCGGCTGAGTACGTGGCGCGATCCGAACC
>CAITPF010000073.1 GCA_903894155.1 uncultured beta proteobacterium
CGGCATCGCGAAGCGCCTCGAACGCGATGCGCTCCTCGGCGATCGATTCCTCGACGAGGTCGAGGGCGCGATCGAGGTCTGCCTGCTCAATGATGAGCGGCGGGGCCAGAACCAGGACGGTTCCCTGCCCGACTTTGAAGGAAAGACCTTTGGAGAGACACCGGTACATGACGTCTTCGGCCATCGGCGCGCTGGCCAGTTCGATCGCCAGGAACAGGCCGATATTGCGAACGTCGACGATCGCGGGGCAGCGCGACTGCATTGCACGCATCCGCGCAAGCGCCCGGGCGCCCAGTTGGGTGGTGCGCGCAAGCAACCCTTCCGATTCGATGACATCGAGCGTAGCGAGCGCCGCGGCGCACCCCAGTGAGCTCTTCTCGTGGGTGTAGTGCCCCAGCGCGCGATCGGCGGCCACGTTCAACCCTTCGCGCACGATGACGGCAGCCATTGGAAAGATGCCGCCGCCCAGGCCTTTGCCGATGACGACCATGTCGGGGACGATGCCGTAGTGTTCGAATGCAAAGATTTTGCCCGTGCGCCCGAGGCAGCTCGGGATCTCGTCAAGGATCAGTAGTGCCCCATGGCGATCGCAATACTCACGCAAGCGCCGGTAGTACTCAGGCGGTGGCGCCTGGACGTCGGTCGCGCGCACGGTCTCGACCACGACGGCGGCCACGTCTTCCTCCTTGCCCAGCACGTAATCGACATAGTCCGCGCAGCTCGCGTCGCACACGCCGCCGCATTTGAACCGGCAGTCGCGCGGATCGCACGGCGGCACGTGCTCGGTGCCTGGCAGCAGCGGGCCCACGCCCCGGCGGAAGATGGCCTCGCCGCCGATCGAGATGGCATCAAGAGATGCGCCATGAAATGAATCCCACATCGAAACGGTCTTGTGGCGACCGGTTGCGATCCGCGCGAGCTTCAGTGCGATGCCGATCGCCTCGGCGCCTCCCGGGGCAAACAGCACGCGATTGAGGTCGCCGGGGGCAAGTTTGCACAGGCGTGCGGCAAGATCAACGGCATAGCGGTTGGTAAAGCGCCGCGGCGAGAAGGGGAGCGTATCCAGGGCTTGCTTGATGGCCTCGACCACCCTGGGGTGTCCGTGCCCGACCTGATGGACGCTATTGCCGTGAAAATCCATGATCCGACGGCCCTGCATATCCTCGAGCCAGATGCCTGACGCGGCCTGCAAGGCGTTGAAGCACGGCGTCGAAAGCGATTGATGCAGGAAATGCCGGGAGTCTTCCGCAAGCAGTGCGCGCGTGGCCTCGTCGAGGCATTCCGCCTCCCAGCGTTTGCGTCGCGCAGACAGGTTGACGTCGCCTTCGGAGGCGAGGTTTGCCGTTTCGTACTGCGGTGGTGTCGGGTTCATCGCGCTGGTCTCCATGCCAAAGGTAGCGTACCTGTAAAACAAAAAATTGTTAACAAAAAATCCGGATGTTCATTGGAAGGATATAAAAATATCATTTAAAAACAGTTTGTTAGCCTCATGGCATTGTTGAAAATCCTATCGATCATGATTTTGTTGACAATTCACTGCGTCAATCTCTAGGATGCGGGTAATTGCACACTACCTGGCTGCACCGCATGCGAGACGCACCCATCAAACGCAGGACAGCAACAAATCCGGAGTCGTCGCCTGACGATCTCTCGCTGAGCATCCGTGCGCAGGTGGAGCTTCAGCAGCGAATCGTTTCCGGCCGGCTGCGTGGTGGTGCGAAGCTGAACGAGGCGGAGATCGCAAGGTCGCTGGGCATTTCGCGCGGGCCGGTGCGGGAGGCATTTCGTGCGCTGGATCAGATCGGGCTGGTGCGGTTCGAGAAGAACCGTGGCGTCTTTGTGCGCGAAATCACGCTTGAAGAGGCCAGCGACATCTACGAGGTTCGCGCAGCGCTCGAAGGTCTGATCGGTCGACTGGCTGCCCGCAGAATCGATGCTGAACAGATCCGCAAGCTTCGCGACATCGTCGGTCAGATGCGGGAGCTCAACGACACGCCGGACGATGCGGTGCACTTCAATCTGAATATCCAGTTTCACGAGCTTCTGGCGCGCATGGCGCGCAACGACGCACTCTACGCCA
>CAITPF010000074.1 GCA_903894155.1 uncultured beta proteobacterium
AGCCTATGCGGTGGTTGGTTTTGCACTCATCGTCCATCACCGCCGCCTCAACCGTGAAACCTATCAAGTCAGAGTCGACTACGCCCGACTGAGCCGCGACCAAGCCGCTTTCCTGGCGGTGTTTGTAGTGAAGGCTGAAGTTTAGACACACGCCGCCACCCGCCGTCCGGAATTTTCCGGTGGCGAGCTATGACAAACACAAGGTTCTGACGATTTGACTTCGAGCTACGCAATGCCAGCCGCCTCAACACTGCAGACGCTGATCCTGACCGGGGAAAGGCATCACGAAATTCCCCGACTTCGGGTCGAAGGCGCTCCTTACGCGAAGTCCGATAAATTGAATGCGCATCCACTGACCAAAAAGTCCTGCCGTGATCAAGGCCCCCTTGCGCCAGGGAGCAATCTCCATCAACGGAAAGGCCGGCCACAATTTCAAAGCCAGCAATTGCATCAAGGCATACGCTGTACAACGAATCTGCATCCACAGTTCCAGCGCCTCTTTCGACTGCTGCCAGAGATTGCTCACACCCCACCAACGCTTCAGATTGTGAAACAAGGGCTCGACACCCCAGCGCTGCGCATAGATCTCCACCACTTCCCTTGCCGTGAGAACCGTTTCGGTGGCAATAATCAACCGTGGGCGCGACCACGTTCCGTCGTCCTGGTGCATCTCGCACCACACCGCCCGTACCGGGAGCCCCTTCAGAAACCGGGCCATGGCAATGACCGAGCAGATCCGGACCCGCTGCACCTTGCCGTACAGCCACAACTCCATCTCCTGCGTTGGCAGCCCGTCGCGCATGGCTGCATCGACCCGCTGACCGTACTTGCGTTTGGGCCCCCGTCGTTTCGGCTCGGGTTCCGGCGGAAGATACAAGACCGTATCGCGCCGCACCTGCCCAATGATCCGCACCCGCTGTTCGAGCAAAGGCAGAATCAGGCTCTTGCGCATGAACCAGGCATCGATCAACAAGCGCGCCTCCGCGACGTGGCCTCTGATCGAGTCGATCAACTGCCGGGCTACCCAGAGCTTGCCGCGCTGGCCGGATTCTTCGACCAGCCAGGAGCGAATCGGCACGGTCAGGGCCGAGCCCAATCGAACGCGGACCACCAAGGCCAAGGTCACCCAGCACTGGCTGTTCATGAACGTCGGTCGATTGGCCTTGCGGGCGTGGTCGTGCTTGATACTGATGCCCGGCCCGGTCTTCGCCGTGCGCGGCACCAGGGTATCGTCGATGATCAGATTGACCACATCGACCGGGAACACCGATTGCACCAACTGCAACAAGCGAATGGACAGGTCGGCGACCGAGACATGCGCCCGCTCGATCAGCTTGTAATAGGTCGTCCAGTGGGCCTCTCGGCAAATCGCCCCGATGGCGCGTGTCACCCAGCCCTCCGGGTTGAGCATACAACCGATCAAGAGTTCGGCGAAGGTGCGACGGGAGCGGGATGGCACGGCCACCAGAAGAAAGGAAATCCATTCCGAGAGCAAAGAGCACACCGAGGAGGCGAGAGACATGAGAGAAGATCCGGAAGCCGAAAATATCCCTCATTGGTCGCCGCGCTGCTCGCCCTAAAATCAACCACGGGCGAGCAG
>CAITPF010000075.1 GCA_903894155.1 uncultured beta proteobacterium
GCTACAACACGACGTGGGTGAAGGAAAACAACCTCGGGATTGTCGTGTCGTCGCTGCGCGACGTGCAGCGTGCCACGACCGAACTGCTGGCGAACCTTCCGACTTTTCATGAGGCAACCGAGAAGATCAGAAATCGCGCGGTGTTCGAGGTCGTGGACATACTGGCGCAGGAACTATCCGTCCAGGCGATCGCCTAGTTGCCGAAGTTGACGGGGTCTATTCTTTTGCGATGCCGCGCAGGTCGTAAATCGCTCCGCGGTGTCGCGCAGCGCCAGGAAGGTGCCGGTGAGGTCAATATTGATGGCGTCGCCGTCATGGTGCGATACGACGACTAGAACAGCCCGACACCCGCCCCGAAGTCAGGTCCTCGAGAGCAACGCCATCAGCTTGAAATAGCGGGCGATCTCGGGCGTGCTCGCGTTAGGGTCCTTTGCCTGGTCGTCATAACGCCGCAGACGAACCGCCTCTTCCGCGTACTGGAGCGCCGCGAACGCTTTTGCGGCCTCTTCACTGAACGGGCCACCCTGGAGTTCAAGGCTTCTTTTCGAGGCCGGCGAAAGGGTGTCCCAATAGGCGTCGCTCGTTGCGCACAGAAAGCGTTTCGCATCGACATGCAGGCGGATCGGCTCGAGAACTGCGTCGGTAAAGACAGATTCCAATAATGGAATCGGTACATGCTGGTGACGATCGTCCAATCCACTTGCAGTCATCTCGGCGTACTTCACCGGGTCAGCAACGATCATGTGGCCTAGGTCGTGCAAAAACGCGGCAACAACCGTCTCGTCAGTTTCGCCTGCCCGCTCGGCGAGGTGAGCGCATTGCAGTGCGTGCTCAAGCTGGGAGACGGCTTCGCCGCCATACCGGGCGTTGCCATAACTGGAAAATAGCAGTGAAACCTCGTTGAGTATCGGTGACATGGGATCTCAGCTCAAACAAGTGCTTTGCGGATTCTGGCTGACACAAGGTCAATCAGGCTAACGGTTAGAACGATGATGATCATGACGGCGCAAGTCTCGGCATATTGAAAGCCGCGGATGATCTCCCAGAGGATGACGCCAATCCCACCGGCGCCCACCATGCCGACCACGGTGGCCGAGCGGACATTTGACTCGAACCGGTATAGCGTGAACGATACCCACAAGGGCATGACCTGCGGAATAATTCCATAGACGATTTCGTGCAGCGAACTTGCGCCCGTCGAGCGAATTCCGTCAACCGGTTGCGGGTCGATCGCCTCGACCGCTTCGGAAAACAGCTTCGCAAGAATTCCGGCCGTGTGGATCCATAATGCCAGTACGCCAGCGAACGGGCCAAGGCCGACCGCCACGACAAACAGCATGGCAAATACCATTTCATTGATGGCGCGACAAGCGTCCATCAATCGGCGAATCGGCTGGTGAACCCAGGCGGGGGTGATGTTCGACGAAGCAAGCAACGAGAGTGGAATGGCGCTCACGACAGCCAATGCGGTACCCCACAGCGCGATCTGCAGCGTGACGATCATTTCCTCAACGTAGATCCGCCATTGACGAAAGTCAGGCGGAAAGAATTCGGACGCGTAGGTCGCCATGTTGCCTGCGTCGCGAATCAGTGCGAGCGGGCGCATATCCGCACCCTCCCAGGAAAGCGCGAGCAAGGTAAAGAGTAGCGCCCAGGAAAGATGCCATCCCAACCGTCGCTTTGCCAGGTCGGCGGTTGGCGCGAGCGCGCCGGTATGTGTTGCAGCCACGAAAATCTAGTTTTTCAGCGTGGCAAGCTTCTTGTCGATGTCGGCGATTTTCGCGCTTTTATCGACTTGACTCAGTGTGGTATCCGACTCGGCCTTGTTGCGCTGGCTAAAGTATTCCAGTTCCCGAATGGGGATCAATTGGGCGTTGCTGGATTCCTTGAACCCGGACAGCTTCGACAGCTTCAGCAGGATTTCCTTTTCGCGGGGATCGGACTTCCCGTAATTGAAGAAAAAGTCCTTAAGCTTCGTCTTGGTGGCTTCGGGCAGATCCTTGCGCATCACCAGAGGATCGAGGGGAATCAGCGGCGATGTCCAGACAATCTTGATTTCCTTGTATTTTTCCGGATAACGGTGCATGAGCTTATCAAGATTTTCGCTGTTGTTCGTCGCGACGTCGACCTGCTTATTGGCGACCGCCAGGGCATTCGTCTCGTGATTGGCGCTACGCGTGACCTTAAAGTAGGTCTTCGGATCGATCTTGTTTTGAGCGAACACGTAAAACCCGGGTACCAGATAGCCGGAGGTCGAGTTGGGGTCGCCATTACCAAAGCTCAGCGACTTTCCGTTCTTGAAGATGTCGTCGAGCGAACCGATCGGGCTGTCTTTGTGAACGATCAAATGAGAGTAGTAGCCCTTCGAACCATCTTCATTGACCATCTGCGCGAAGACTTCCCCGCCTGCACGATCGACCGCCTCCATCGCTGATTTGTTGCCGAACCATCCGGCCTGCACCTTGTTGAACCGCATGCCTTCGATGATGCCGGCATAATCCGACGCGTAGAACGCCTTGATGGTCATGCCAGTTTGTCGCTGAAAATCGTCCAGCAGTGGCTGCCAGTCTTGCCGTAGGTTCTGGCTTGACTCTGTCGAGATGATTCCAAAGTTGATGTCCTGCGCGACTGCGGCGTGTTGGGTGAAGCCCGCCGCGATCGCAAAGGTGATTCCAGCGACAAATTTTTTCAGCATGGGATAGATCCGAAATTGTAAAGAAGACGTTGATGTAAAGAAGACGTTGATGTAAAGAAGACGTTGATGTAAAGAGGACGTTGATGTAAAGAAGAAGTTGATGTAAAGAAGACGTTGATTCAGGCCGCTCGCACCAGCGCCGGCGTATGGGAAACGGGAGGGACGGGTGGTTGAAACGCAGGTTTGTCGCCATGCGTGCCTTGTTGAAGGAGATCAGCCACTTGTACGCCGTACAGTTCCAGCAGCAGATCTGCGGTCAGTGCGCTGGACGGGCCGTCGTACACCACGCGGCCTTCGCGCAAGGCCACGACGCGCGGGCAATACTTCATTGCGATATCGACCTGATGCAGCGATACGAGCACGGTGCATCCATCTTCGCGATTGATCTGGGAAAGGATGTCCATGACCCGGCGCGATGACTCCGGGTCAAGCGATGCAATCGGCTCGTCGGCGAGAATGAGTCTCGCGCCCTGAAGCAGCGTTCGTGCGATCGCCGCGCGTTGCTGCTGACCACCCGAGAGCGTCGAGGCGCGCTGTAGCGCGCAATCTGCAATGCCGACCCGGGCGAGCGCCTGGAGTGCGCGGTGGCGCTCCGGCTCTGAGAAAAGACCCAAAAGGCCGCGCCACCACGGCATGCGATGCAGCGCCCCAACCAGAACATTGATGATCACAGGAAGGCGATCAACGAGATTGAACTGCTGAAAGACAAAGCCGATGCGCGCGCGCATGCTCCGGATGTCGGGATTGATCTTGCCGTGACGCTGTACGCACACTCCGTCGACCTCGACGAGGCTGCCCGCGTCGGCATCGCTCGCGACCAGGCCGGCAATGTGCCGCAATAGCGTCGATTTGCCCGAACCCGAGGCGCCGATCAGCGCCACCATCTCGCCGTGGCGGACTTCAAGGCTCACATCCGACAGGACGAGTTGTCGCGCCTTGAATTGCTTGCTGAGGTTTTCGATTCGTAGAGCAGTGCCCATCGCGCGCACCTCCGATATTAGGGATCCAGTATGAAGGCGCCACGTGACCAAATCTTGACCGTACTGTGACTTGTGTGTTTCACCTGCATGCTTTTGCACAAAGAATGACTAGACCACTTGCTTGCCTTCGCGCCAGACGGTGCGCACAAACCCCTGGTTCTCGTGGCCGCGCACTTTAGTCACGCGCAGTCGCACAAGATCCGCCCTAAGGCCAATGCCAAGCATCCCCCGGTCCGTCAGCCCGGTGGCCCTCGCCGGATTATTGGTCACAAGGGCGACCGCACGGGGCATCGTCAGGATTTCATCGTCGACAAGGCGCATCATCCCGCCGAGCAGGCTGGCCGGGACATAATCGGAAGAAAGGATGTCGAGCAATCCCAGCCTGGCAAGATCGGAAGCGGCCACATTCCCGGAATGCGAGCCGCCTCTGACCACGTTCGGGCCGCCCATGACGGTCAGCAGACCTCGTTCGTGCGCGGTTTGGGCGGCCATGACGGTGGTCGGAAATTCCGACATGCTTGCGCCCTCCGCATGGGCTTGCAGCACATGATCGACCGTGGTGTCGTCGTGGCTCGCAAGGTGAATGCCGTGATCGCGGCAGTAATCGACGAAGTACTCCCGATGCGGCCCGCTATATTGAGCCTGCATGGCGGGTGCCTGACGGACTTTATCGTCGAACTTGTCGTGGCTCCAGCCTTTGCGACCGGTAAAGTACACCCGCGCCTTTTCGATATCCTCCCACTGGCGCTGCCCCGGGGTGTGGTCCATCAGGGAAATGAGCGAAAGACGCGGATGGCCGTGAAATGGCTCAAAAAGTTCGACGGTATTGGGTGCCGGAAGCTCGCATCGCACATGGAGATGGTGATCGGCACGCAGCAATTGCTCTTCCGTACATGCGTCTAGCGCTGCCAGCACGCGTTTCCATGAGCGGCCGCGCACGGTATCCGCATCGGCCTCGCCAACGCCCAGGGCGTCGAAAACAGTCGTAATGCCGGCCGAAGCGATTTCCGCGTCGTGCGAGATCAGCGCCGGCACCTCGGACCAGCTGACCTTTGGCCTGGGCATCAGGTGTCGCTCGAAGTTGTCCGTGTGAACTTCGACCATGCCGGGCATGAGATAGTCACCCTCAAAGTCAATCGCGTTTGTCACGGAGGTGGCGCCGCTGTCGATTCCAACGATCCGGCCTTTCGATATCGAAAGCGTACCGTTGACGACTTCGTCGCCGATAACGAGTCTGGCGTTTTTCAGTACGACATCTGATGGCATGTGTTGCTCCCTGGGGCGCCGAGGTCGATGTGCCGAGAGGCGACTGCGGCACCGGATCGCTGGTCGTGGAAGATGCCGATCACGGCCGTCCCCGCCTGAATGGCCTCGCGAACCATGTCCAGTACGATTTCGCAGTTGTTCTGGTCCAGCGAGGCAGTTGGCTCGTCAAGTAGCAAGAGCGGCCGTGGTTTGATCATGGTGCGGGCGATGTTGATCCGCTGCTGCTCGCCGCCGGAAAACGTGGCAGGCGGCAAGCCCCAGAGTCGCTCGGGGATCCCCAGTCGGGTCAGCAGGTCGCGCGATCTATCGCGGGCGGCTTCGATCGGCAACGCATCGCCGCCGGAAGCTTCGCACAAAGGCTCGGCGACAATATCCAGTGCTGGCACGCGGGGGATGGCGCGCAGGAACTGACTTACGTATCCAATCGAATCCCGCCGCAGCGCAATGATTTGCTGGGGCGTGGCGCGCACGAGATCCAGCGGCACTCGACCTTGCGGGTGCAGCATGATCGATCCGGAACTCGCACGATAGTTGCCGTAAATTAGCTTGAGCAGCGTGCTTTTTCCCGTGCCGGACGGGCCATTGAGCACGAGGCATTCGCCGGGAGCAACGCTCAGGGAAACGGCCTCAAGGACCTTCAATTCGAGGCCGCCCCGTTCATGCAGGGTGAATTGCTTGGAGACGTCGTTCAATTGAAGCAGTGGCTGGGTCATGGCGGAAGCACAGATGAAACGAGCAACTGCGTATAGGCGTGCTGCGGATCGTCGAGCACCTGATCGGTAAGGCCGTGCTCCACGATGCAGCCTTGTTGCATGACGATCATCCGATGTGCCAGCAGGCGCGCGACTGCCAGATCGTGTGTCACGATCACGGCGGCAAGATGCATCTTCTGCGTCAGCTGTCTTAGCAGGTCAAGCAGCCTCGCCTGAACCGATACGTCCAGCCCGGATGTCGGCTCATCCATGAAGATCAGCCTCGGTCGGGTGACGAGATTGCGCGCAATCTGAAGGCGTTGACGCATGCCGCCCGAGAAGGCTCTGGGCGAGTCGTCGAGGCGGTCGGCATCGATCTCCACGCGCAGAAGCCAATCTGCGGCGATGGACCGTAGGCGACCGAAGTGACGCTCACCCTGCGCCATCAGGCGCTCGCCGATGTTTGCGCCGGCGGACACCTCCATGCGTAATCCATGTTCGGGGTTTTGGTGGACGTATCCCCATTCGGTGCGCGCCAGCAGCCGCTGTCGTGCCTCGCTCATGGCGTGGACATCTTCGAGCTGCCCGGGGCCAACCCGGAAATGCACCGACCCTGAGTCTGGTGCAACGCGCGCGGCCGCGATGTTGAGTAGCGTCGTCTTGCCGGAACCAGATTCCCCGACGACCGCCAGCACCTCACCGGGCCATAGCTCGAAACTCGCGTTCGAGAGCGCAATCCGGGTGCCGTAGCAGCGAGAGACACCCTGAACGCGCAAAAGAGGCTCTGTTGAACACGCGTTCATGGGGCCGAAGTCCCGCCGGTCGAACCCGCACTGGCTGTGAGGCGGGATTGACAATAATCCGAATCCGAGCAGACATGCATCCTGGTTCCGGCATCATCGGTGATGACCTCGTCAAGGTAGGTGTCAGGCGCGCCGCACAACGCGCATTGCGCCTCCCAATGCTGGACAGCGAAGGGGTGGTCCTCGAATCCCAGGCTAACAACCTTCGTATAGGGGGGAACTGCGTAAATGCGTTTTTCCCTGCCTGCGCCGAACAACATCAGCGCCGGATTCATGTCGAGTTTCGGATTGTCGAACTTCGGAATGGGCGACGGCGACATGACATAGCGGTCATTGACCAGAACCGGGTAGTCGTAGGTTGTCGCGATGTGTCCAAACCGGGCGATGTCCTCATAAAGCTTGACGTACATCAGCCCGTACTCCTGCAGTGCATGAAGCGTTCGCGTTTCCTGTTCGCGCGGCTCGAGCCGTTGCATCGGCTCCGGCACCGGAACCTGGAAGACAATGACCTGACCTTCGGATAGCGGGTGCTCGGGTATTCGGTGGCGGGTTTGAATCAGCGTGGCATCCCGTGTGTGCGTCGTAGTCCGGACCACTGCGGTGCGCTCGAAAAATCTGCGGATATTGACTGCGTTCACCGTGTCGTCGGAGCCTTGATCGATGACTTTGAGTACATCGTCCGGGCCAATGACCGAGGCGGTCACCTGGATTCCTCCTGTGCCCCAGCCATAGGGAAGCGGCATTTCCCGCGATCCAAACGGCACCTGGTAACCGGGGATCGCCACTGCCTTCAGAATGGCACGGCGCATCATCCGTTTTGTTTGCTCGTCCAGATAGGCGAAATTGAATTCGACCCCGGTTCGGTCGGTGTCTTCGCTACCCGGTGCCGGACGTGGCAGATCATCGGCTTTCATCGTGTCGCGTCCCGGCTTTTGCGTTGGCATCGCTGGATGCAGAGCGCATTGTTCTTACCAGGTCGAGCTCGGCCTGAAAGTCGACGTAGTGAGGCAATTTAAGGTGTTGAACGAAGCCCGAAGCCTCCAGGCTGTCGCTGTGGGACAGGACGAATTCCTGCATCTGCGCGGGGGATGTCACGTCCTCGCCAAGTTCATCCGCCCTCAGGGCTCGATCGACCAATGCCATCGACATCGCTTTGCGCTCGCTTTGGCCGAACGACAGGCCATATCCGCGCGTAAATTTGGGTGGCTCCGATTTCGACCCCGCAAACTGGTTCACCATCTCGCACTCTGTGATCTCGATATCGCCGATCGAAATTGAAAATCCGAGCTCCGCAGGGGTGATCTCAATGCCTGTCATTCCGTGGCGGATTTCACCAACGAACGGATGGCTATGCGAGTACCCTCGCTGGGTTGAATAGGCCATGGACAGCAGGAATCCCTCGTCGCCGCGCGCGAGGTTTTGCAAGCGCACAGCCCTGTCGGCGGGAAACCGAAGCGGCTCGCGTGTCAGATCCCGCGGCGCCGGATCCGACGGCGGCACCGGAGACGATTCAATCAACCCTTCCTGATTGAGCAGATCAGTTACCCGTGGGTACGCTGGCGCCGACGAACCCCCAGGCCCGGCCTCTGACGGGACGACAGGCGAGGTCTGCCCGTCGGCTGCTGCGACCAATAGTGTGAAATCCAGCAACCTCTGCGTGTAGTCATAAGTCGGGCCGAGAACCTGGCCGCCCGGGATATCCTTGAAAATTGCCGAAATCCGACGACCCACCTGCGTGCGATTGGTGTCGAGTGGATTGGTCGAGCCGAACCGCGGCAGGGTGGTTCGATAGGCCCGAAGCAAAAATATGGCCTCGACCAGATCGCCGCTCGCCTGTTTGATCGCCAGTGCGGCGAGCTCCGGGTCGTACAGGGATCCCTCGGTCATGACGCGATCAACGGCGAGCTTGAGCTGCTGGGAAATTTGCTCGACACTAAGTTCCGGGTGCGCGCTATCGCCGCGCCGCTGTGTTTCCAGTTGGCGATAGCTATTCAGGATGGCCTGCTCTCCGCCTTTGACCGCGACATACATTGCTAGCGGCCTCCCGCGATATCGACTTTCGTGGTGCGAGGCAAGCCAACGATTGTCTCTGGCGTGGTCAGGTAAACATCCACGCCGCAGGGGAATATTTCATGGTTCGCCGCACGCATCGCCACAAAGCGGGCGATATAGGCGAAATCGATGCCGGGAAGATATACCGTTCGCGAGCTGGGAACACCGGGGCCTTCCAGGCGAAGGCCGACGGCGTCTGCGCCGCAGACCGTCCCATCGGCGAGCGCGGGAACGTTAATCAACAGCGTGGCCGAGGAATCCGGGTAACGATCGGTTCCGCAACAGAACGTGGAGAACGCGGGCAATGCGGATAGATCGCTGATCCAGGCAAATTGCGCAGCTCTGGGTTCTGGATCAATCGTGCAGCCAGTGTGAAACGTAAGCCAGCCTTTTACCGCCGGCGTGCAAATGGCTGGATCGATCCATAGGCTGCAATCGGAATCAAGCAGTGTGAGAAGGATCGAGGCGGCAGTTGGGCATGTGCCGGACGGCGTTTGAGGGTTGCCGTGCAGTGTCACGATCTTCCCGGGGTGAGCAAGGGCTTCGAGGACCGCGCGAAAAGTCCTTTGGCTCTCGATCACCGGGTTTGCGAATCCGTCGCTGACCTGCAAAAGATCCTGCGCCATCACGCGAGCCCTCCGGCTGCGCCTGTCGGACCCGCTTCGCGGGCTACGGTAAAAAAGTCCACTTTGGTGCTGGCCGCGCGCGCTGCGCGCGCGTCGACCGCTGCGGCGAGATGCTGCCTGATTGGGTTAAGCAGTGACGCTTCAAGGACAGGATAGAGATCCGGAATTTGCAACAATGCATCGCAAAGCGCGGCAAGGTGCGCTTTGCGTCGGGAACGCCCCAGCACATAGGAAATTCCAACCGATTCCGTCGCATCCGTTGCCTCCAGACGAACCGCGCAACGCGTCACGGTCACTTCGCCCAGATTGAATCGGGCACCTGAGCCCCCCACCCGTCCCTGGACCATCATCAGGCCGGTTTCAGGGTGACGCAGCACATGTTCATCAAAGCGCGCGGCGAACGCAGCGTTGCTCTCAAGCAAATCCAGGGGCGAACGCGCAAGCAATGCGATCCAGGCCGCCCGATGCGACTGTTGGGTATCCGGAGATGCGGTGTCAGACGCCTGCAACATGGTGTTGGTATCTTGAGTGCCGAGCGATTAATTACGTTGGCGACGATCTTAGAGAGTCTGAATGTACTTTTTATGACACGACCAATCGATGGGCTGTGGCCCGGCATGAGTGCAAAGGATTTTCAAAACGTGTATCGCTACGCGATTTACTATTGCCCGCTTTTTGGGTCGTCCTGGTGGGATCGGGGCTGCCGGTGGTTGGGCAGGCGCGCGGAGGATGACAGCGATGTCGTCCAGCCTGTTTTCGACGGTATTGATCCGCAAGCGTTTCGGGCGATCACGCGCGAGCCTCGTCGATACGGTTGGCACGCGACGCTCAAGGCACCGTTTACGCTGCGCCCGGAGTTTGATTATTCCGCGCTTCGGGAACGCGTTCAGGGAATCTGTCGACTTCGGGTTCCACAAGACATGCCGTGCCTGGCCGTGCGGCGTCTGGGCAATTTTCTAGCGCTCGTCCCGGCGGAGAAATCCCAGGCCCTCGCGCTGACTGCGCAACTTTGCGTGACTGACCTGCAGGACATGGTCCAACCCCTGACGCAAGCCGAACTTGATCGACGAAGACAGGCGGATTTGACCCCGCGACAGGAGCACTTGCTGCAGGAGTGGGGATACCCGTTCGTTCTTGATGAATATCGCTTTCATCTGTCATTGACGGGATCGCTTGATGGGTTGAGCGATGCGTCGATCCAGGTGCTGGAAGCAGGCGCGCGGTATTGGTTCGGCGCACTGCCGCCGCTGGATTTTTGCACGATCGCCGTGTTTGCCGAACCGTCGCCGGGCGCAAACTTTTTGCTGATCGAGCACTTTGCCCTTGGGGGCACCGTGAACCGCGAATTTGCCTAGGTGTGCGGCAAGCCGTTCGGTTCGGGCCGGGAGCGATATCAACGTGACACAAAAGCAGTAACAAATCTGTCATGTCGGCTGGCTAGGATCAGCAGCATCCTGATCCACTGAGACTGACAATGAAACTGCCTGGCAATGTAGTCCGAATATTGACGATTGGAGTGTTCTTCCTGCTCGGTGGCAATGTCATCGCCGCGGACAGCGCCTACCCGAACAGGGCAATTCGCTTCGTGATTCCTTATCCGCCTGGCGGTGGCACCGACATTACCGGACGCATCATGGCAAGGGCCCTGTCCGAGGAGCTTTCACAGCCCGTCGTGCTGGAGAACAGACCCGGCGCAACCGGCATGATCGGCGCAGACGTCGTCGTCAAGGCCAGGCCCGACGGTTACACCGTGCTGTTTGGCGCCGCAAGCGAAATGGCGATCAATGCAAGCTTGTTTCGCAACATGGCCTATAACCCTCGGTCCGATCTGGTGCCGGTCAGCCTTGTGGCGACCTTCCCGCTGGTATTTGTGACAGCGGCTGGCAACCAGGGCAGTTTGACGGATCTGATCCGGCAAGCAAAGGCGCAGCCCAACAGCGTGAGCTTTGGCTCGATCGGGCAGGGGAGCCCACAGCACCTGGCTGGCGAGCTCCTATCCACCATGGCGAGCGCACAACTTCTGCATGTGCCCTATAAGGGATCAGGTCCCCTGGTGCAGGACGCGGTCGCAGGGCACGTCTCCATGGCGATCAGCAGCGTGCCGCCGGCGGTGCCGCTTGTCGAGGCGGGGAAGCTGCGGGCCCTCGCGGTCACCTCCGCAACCCGTCTGGAAGTCATGCCTGACGTCCCGACGGTTGCCGAGCTTGGATTCCCGGGATACGACTTCGGCACCTGGGTGGGCATGTCGGTCCCGGTCGGTACGCCGCAGGAGGTCATCCTGCGCCTGCAGGAGGCAACGGCCAGGGCCCTTGCGCATCCGTCGGTGCGTGCCGCATTGCGGGATCAGGGCGCAGTGCCCGTGGGCTCGTCGCCAGAGAAATTTCGCAGCTTTATAGAATCCGAGATTGCAAAAAGTGATCAAATCGTGGCACGCGCCTCGGTGCATCTCGACTGACCGCGTTTGACTTCCTCCCCGCCCTGAACGATGGGGCTTGCCGCGCGCCTGATCAATACTGCAAGGATCTACCCCATGACGACCAACAATCCGAAGCCGCGGCGGGTCGTTCTGGTGATCTGCGACGGGTTGGGTGCAGAGTGGGTGTCACCCGCCCTGACTCCGGAAATCCACGCGCTATCCCAGCGGTCGAGGGTTGCCGCGTGTCATCGGGCCGTATATCCGTCCGTCACCCGGGTTTCGGCTGCGAGCATTGCGACGGGTCATCACCCCGGGCAGCATGGATTGCACGGCAATCAGATGGCCCTGTCCGATGGTGCGCGTCTCGTCGTCCACAATGCGGGACTGCCGGATTTTCGCGACCGCATGCGCCGCGCAACGGGTCGGACACTTCAAGTGCCGACGCTGGCGCAGCGGATCGCCCATCACGGCGGCCAGGTCGCTTACTCGAACGTCTCTGCCGGGGGCGCCTACTTTCTGGACCCCGATCACCATGGAACCGTATGCCATCGGTCGGGTTCATTCGGCCCCGAGGGGATTGCGCTCAAGGGAAAGCAGCACCTCGCCGTATCGCACGATCTCGCCGGGGACAAAGAGATGACCGCGAAGTTCTGCGCGCAAGTCCTTGAACGCAATGCGCCGGCGCTTGCGATTCTCTGGCTCGCCAATCCCGATCTCACGCTGCATCACCATCCGCTTGGATCGCCCGAACACCTCGACGCGCTTCGTGTCGTCGATGCGCTGGTGAGTTCGGTCGTATCGTCGGTCGGTCAGACGTCCGGTCGCTACGACACCCTGCTGATGGTCGGGTCGGATCACGGGCACGAGACGATCGGCAAGTCCGTTCACATCGGAAACTGGATCGCCTCGGTTGGCTACGAAGCGGAGATTCGGGACGGACAGATCGCCGTGGCTTCCCAGGGGAATTCTGCATTGCTCTACGTGGTCAAGAGTATCCAGCCCCGCATGGGCCCGCTGCTTGCGCGCATGGCACGGCAGCCATGGGCAGGCAGGATCTACACGCAGGCGGAACTCGCGGAGTTGAAGTTTCCAACGGATGGGGATCTCTTCGCTGCCGTCGACATGGAGCGAACGGAGGTCCCGAACGCTTACGGGGTGCCGGGCGCGCGCTGGATGGTCGAGGATGGTGAAGAGCGGCCAGAAATCGGTTGTGGACAACACGGAGGCCTCGGCCCGCAGGAAACCAATCCGTTTTTGCTGCTCGCCCATTCCGGGATCCCGGTATCGCGTGTTGAAACGCCCACGAGCCTGATCGATATTGCGCCCACGATTCTGGATTTCCTGGGCGTGACCTACGAAGGGCTATCCGGACAGTCGCTTTTAGTCTAAGGCTGTATCGGCTGCACAGAAATGCGATATCGGCAAGTTCGGCAAATGCCTGGCAGAATGAATCGTCACCAAAATGTCATGATATCCACAGTTTATGGGGACAACTTTGTGGACAACCCATTTTGATCGCTCGAAAAGGGGCATGTTTGCACGCGCGCAAATAGGCTGAGCACAGATTGAGCAGCTTATTTGCTCTTTCTTGCAGAATGCTTCTTTCCCGAGGCCTTTGTCCCGGACGCTCGGGCGCTCGCCTTCCTGCCGCGACCGGAATCGTGCCTGAGGGTTTCGAGTCGCTTCTGGAGCGCGGTTTCGTCAACGCGCACGCGCGCGATTTCACCGCGATAGACGTCGCCGGAGTTTCCGTCAAGTGTCAGGAAATCGCCTTCGCGCAATTGCATCTCGCCAAACTGAATCGTGTTGTCGGACGCGTTGATCTGAAGCGCAGTGCATCCAACAAGGCATACCTTGCCCAACTGCCGGGCGACGACGGCGGCATGCGATGTTCGCGCTCCGCGCTGGGTCAATAGCCCTTCGGCGCTTTCGATGGCGGCGATATCATTTGTCTCGGCATCCTGACGCACCAGGATCACCTTGCGACCCTCCGCGTGCGCCCTCGCTGCATGATCCGGATTCAGGAGGATTTCTCCGGAAACAATGCCGGAACATGCCGTCATTGCGCTCGCGAGGTGCGCTTCGTCGAGCGACACCTCGTCGCTCGATTCGAGCCGAAGAGACTGCAGGTCGCTGTTTTTCAACCCTTCGGTTCGAGCCAGCGCAGTCGCGTGGTCAATCGTTCCCTCGTCGAGCAGGTCAAGCGCAATACGCGCCGCGGCAATCGGCGTTCGCTTTCCCGAACGCGTCTGTAACAGATACAGCGTGCCTTCCTGAACCGTAAATTCGAAGTCCTGCATATCGCCGAAATCCTTCTCGAGGATCGCGGTCGATTCCTCCAGCTTTTTCCACGCTTCGGGGGCAACTGCGGCGAGCGCTTCATGGCCATGGGCATTGCGCCTGCCGGACACCACGTCCTCACCCTGCGCGTTCGTCAGAAAATCCACCCACAAGCGTCGCTCGCCCGTGCTCGGGTCGCGCGTGAACCCGACGCCTGCGCCGGAGCGGTTGCCTGAGTTGCCGAACACCATCGACTGAATTGTCACCGCAGTGCCGAGTTTGGCGTCGATTCGGTTGATCTGGCGGTACGACGTAGCCTTGTCAGAGTGCCACGAGGCAAACACCGCCCGGATCGCCCCCATCAATTGCTCGCGGACCCCCTGCGGAAAGGGCTGTCGCGCCTGCGCAGCGTACATTTCCAGAAACGTACGGGCAAGCGACCGCATTTCAGCGAAATCCAGTTGCCGCTCGTCGCGTCCGGCAGTGACCCGGGTGATTTCATCTTCGAAGAGCGATGCGGGCAAACCAGCCACGACTTCGCCGTAACTTGCGATCAGGCGGCGATACGCATCCCAGACCATGCGCGGATTGCCGGTTTGCCGCAACAATCCAGGCAGGGTCTCATCGCAAAGCCCGATATTGAGCAAGGTTTCCATCATGCCGGGCA
>CAITPF010000076.1 GCA_903894155.1 uncultured beta proteobacterium
ATTTCAGGTTTCGACCCGCCGTGCCGACGATGGCGTTGGCCACGAGCACCGCGTTGCCAGCGGACCCTTCCGCCATGGCAGCGATGCCATTTGTGAATTCGACCTCGCCAAGCCGATTCATCAAATCCGGTCCATGTCTGCGAGAATAGGCTCCGCACTCGACAAAGACTGAGGCTCGGATGTTGTGGCCCGTGTTTGCGTCCGCAAGGTATTCACCCAGCATGTAGGGCTGGCCGGGCTTGTTCCACAAGTGATGGTGCGCATCCACCAGGGGTGCTGCCGGATCGATGATATCCTCGCGTAACAATGCACGCCATTGCGCGCTGCGCGGATCGAAAGCGCCCGAGAAATGGGACGCGCCTTGCGCGCTGCCGTGAGCCTTGGGCGGCCGCGGTGCCAGTTTGGTCTTTGCCATTCGTCTCTTCCTGTTGTTAGGATCGCCTTACAACGGCGAGCTTTCGCCCCACGGCAATTTATCAGAAAATCCTGCCGGCGCCGTCGTTGCGGCGATTTTTCGACTTAACCAGACAAGGTAGCCGCAATGCGCCAACGTTCGATCCTGCAATACTCCGTCGCACTGCTCCTCGCGGTCTCCAGTTGGTCTTGCGCCGCAGAGGGATACCCTTCGAAACCCATCCGCATGATCGTGCCTTTCACGGCGGGCGGCGGTGCCGACATCGTCGGCCGGCTGATCGCGCAAAAAGTCAGCGAAGACTGGGGTGAGCAGATCATCGTCGAAAACCGAGCCGGGGCCGCTGCGAATATCGGCGCAGCCTTCGTCGCCAAAAGCGATCCGGATGGCTACAAGCTCCTGTTCACGGGGCCAAACCACTCGACCAACGTCAGTCTGTACGACAACCTCACGTACGATCCCGTCCGGGATTTCGCCCCGGTCGCGCTGCTGACCTCTGCCCCGTTAATCCTGGTGGCCAACCCGGAATTCCCGGCGAAGTCGGTCGCGGACCTCATCGCGCTTGCCCGTGCGCAGCCCGGCCGGATTGCCTATGGCTCTGCCGCCAACGGAGGAGCCGGACACCTGGCCATGGAACTTCTCAAGAGCACTGCCGGCATTGACATGATCCACGTGCCCTACAAGGGCAGCGCGCCCATGATCAATGACCTGATCGGCGGACGGATTTCGATTGCATTCGACAATATTCTCTCGTCGTCGCAATTCATCAAGGCGGGCAGCCTGCGGGCAATTGCAACAAGCGGGGCAAGTCGCGCTCCGTCAATACCAGGCACGCCAACCGTAGCGGAATCAGGACTGCCTGGCTTTGACGTCACAGTCTGGCAGGGCCTGCTTGCGCCGGCCGGCACACCCCCCGAAATCGTCGACCTTCTCAACCGGAAATTCGTCGCAGCGCTGCACGCGCCCGAAGTCACTTCCAGGCTCGCAGCCATGAATATCGAACTGACGGGCAGCACGCCCGGGCAGTTCGCTGAATTCCTGCGCAACGACATCGCCAAATGGGCCAGGGTGATCAAGGAGTCTGGTGCGCGTCCCGACTGAGGGCGGCGCCTGGCCTATTTAGCCCAGGACGGGGGGCGCTTCTCAAGGAATGCCTGTACGCCTTCCAGCGTATCGGGATGCATCATGTTGCAGGCCATGGTCTCGCCCGCGAGCTGGTAGGCCTGTTCGATGCCCGTTTCGAGCTGAGCATAGAACAGCCGCTTGCCCATTTCGATGGCGATCTGCGGCTTTGAAACGATGCGCAGCGCGAGCGCTTCGGTGGCCGACTGCAGTTGATCGGCCGGCACCACGCGGTTGACGAGACCATAGTCGCGCGCCTGCTCAGCGCTGATGAAGTCCCCCGTGAGCAACATCTCCAGCGCATGCTTGCGCGATACGTTGCGCCACAATGCCACCGAAGGCGTCGAGCAGAAGAGCCCAAGGTTGATTCCGGAGACGGCGAACCGGGAAGGGGACACGAGGAGCCTCCCAGCAACGATGATTGTGGTGAAGCGTAAAAAAACAGCGATGCCGCTCGGGGTAATGTGAGCGGTTCCGAATGTTG
>CAITPF010000077.1 GCA_903894155.1 uncultured beta proteobacterium
AGTCTTCTTCCTCGCCGCGGGTAATGAGTAGTAAAGCGTCGGCACCAGCAGCATCGAAAACTCCCGCATTGCGTCCAGGTCCTTTTGCATAAAGCCTCCGGGCTTGTTCATCGCCTGCACCGTGCCGATGATTTCGCCACGCATCCTGAGCGGCACGGCGATCATGTTTTCGGTCTTGTAATTACGCACCCGGTCCTTGACGCGCAACTCGGCAAGTTCGGCATCGATTGCCCTGATTTCCCGGGTGTCGTCCAGACTGGTAATCATGACCTCGACACCGCTGATGGCGACGTAGGCCGCGACGCTGCTCTTGTCCAGGGGAAGCCGTATGCTGCCCCGGTTTTCCTTGATCTGGATAAGCTGGGACATATACGAATGCTTCTTGCTGGTCACGGTCGAAAGGCTGTTGACCAGAGGCTTGAGGTGCTCTTCGTCCCCGTCGTCCTCGCCGAACTGAATCGCCTGGGTCAGGCGATTGATTTCTCGCTCGCATTTCTGGAGTTCAGCAAGAATGTCGGACTCCTTATCCTGATGATATTTCTGCGCGATCAGGGTGTAGAGCTCGTTGGCCTTGCGGTCGATCGCGTAGAGCGAGCATCGTTCTCATCCGAACAGGTCGAGAAGCTCATCAAACGCCTGGGCTAGAAGCTCCTTGTAATCCGCGCATGTGACGGTCATCACAAGAATCTTGTGAAAAGTATCGGGGTTTCGGACGATTTCTTTCATGGATACAGACTCCGGTGTGTTTTCGCTACCCCGCTCAATGGCGAGTCAGAATGCCCATCCGCTCACCAATATCCACGAAGAAATCCCGCATGTGCCCGCCCAGTTGGCGCGCGAAACCAAGGCGCGTGGTCTGGCCCTCGCCCTCCTCGATATCGCCAAACTGCTGGCCCGCGTGATTTCTCTTGTACGCATTGAAATCTTCTTTCAGTGCGTCGCTTCTGTCCTCGTATCCGGAGACCGGATCCGATACCCCACCCTGGCTCAGTCCGATGTAATAGATCTGGGGATGGGTACCCATTTCGGGTCGCAGGGTCGACACATCCTTCGACGCCTGGACCGTCCTTGATACTTCGCTTTCCGGATCGTTGATATCGCCGAAAATCATCGCCCGGGAGGTGCAGGCCGACACGCAAGCCGGCTCAAGACCGCGGGAAACACGGTGGATGCAGAACGAGCACTTGTCGGTCACGCTCGTCGGCTTTTCCTGGTCTGTCCTGACGGCGGGCAACAAATGGCGTGCATTGTAGGGGCACGAAATGATGCACGCGCGGCATCCGATGCACCGGTTCGGCCGTTGCAAGACGAAACCATCTGCGTGCTTGTAGGTGGCTTCCGTCGGGCAGTTCCTGACGCAGATCGGGTAGTCGCAATGATTGCAGAGCGTCGGGACCACGACCTTTTTCGTGTGCGGAAATGTGCCCCGGTTCTCTTCCTTCAGCCAAATCCTCCACACGCCAAGCGGCAAGTCGAATTCCACCTTGCACGCGGTCGAGCAAGCGCCGCAACCGGTGCAACGATTCAGGTCGATCGCCATCGCGTACCGCTTCTTGCCCGCGACACCGAGGCTAGGCGGCTCCTGCAACCCATAGCTTCTATCCGACATGGGACACCTTGAAATTGGCTATCATTTCCCGGCAGGCATTGCCCAGACGCGGCGATGCCTGATCGTACGAATACGCCTAATTGAAGCTGGCCAGGTACTGGACGATCTCTTCGAGCTCCGCCTTGTTCAGCTTCTCGAATCTTGTCTTCATGTTTTTCGAGATCGGGCGCGTGCCGCCGGCGAATTCCGCGATTTGCCGAGTGATGTACTCGGTCTTTTGTCCAGGCAAAATGCCGGCATCATCATTGCTAATCTCGCCCTCGACCGAGTGGCATTTCGTACAGGACTTGTCAAAAATGGGCTTCCCCTTCTCCGCCAGCGCGGGATCGAATTTCTGCTTAGTCCTCACGAAAGGTTGCGCGGCGAGATAGCCGGCGATCTGGTCGGCGTCGGCCTTGTCCAGCGCCTTGGCGATCTGGCACATGTCGGACTTCGTTCCCTTCTTGCTTCCGCTCGCGTAAGTCGCCTCGGGGCATGGCCTCTTTTGCGCCGCAAACCCCTCGAGCGTGCTGAGCAAATAGGCCTTCGAGTATCCACCGATATTGGGCACGCTCACGTCCGTATTGGCACCATTTGGGCCATGGCAGCCGGCGCAAGCTTCAGTCATCTTCCCCGGTTCGGCAGCCCACGTGGAGCCCGCAATCAGGAGTTGGGCAACGGTGCAGGCGAACAGCGCATTCATTGACTTCATGTTGGTGTCTCCCTTGTTCATCCTCCGTGTAGGGAGGACCTATTTTTGTTACCCCGTGGCCAGGGTGTTCTTTACCCAGGCTTCAGATGCCTGATCAACTACGAATTTCGCCACTAGCCATCATTCTCCATATCCGCATGCGCGCAACAACGGACTTCCGACGCGATCTATGGCGACCAAGGAGGCTAAATTTTCAGACCTTGGTCGCATCAGATTTGTGCAAAGGTCGCAAGGCACGCGTGATACCATTGACCGCAAACAGGTCGACCGATAACAAAAAAGGTGGTGTTTCGAGGAGACAAAGCCTTGGCCAATGCCTTCAAAATTAAGTCATGGTTCGACGGCTTTAGCCTGAAGCAGCAGTTTCTCGGGCTGACGACACTGATTCTGGTCAGTGGCATGCTGGTCATTGGCTACTGGATTGGACGGCAGATCGAGATCAGCACGATCCAGCGCGCCGTTTCCATCGCCTCGACCTACGTGGAAAGCATTCTCGTCGCGCAACAAACCGATTGGTCCGTCCAGGTCAACGATGCAACGCATGAGGCGCTTGACCGCATCTTCCTCGATGGCCCCTTGAAGCGCATCGTGGTTCGGTTCAAGTTCTGGCGTCCTGACGGAACCATTTTGTACAGCGATGACCACAATGAAATCGGGCAGCGCTTCAAGATCGATGCACAATTGGAGGCTGCCTTCCGCGGCCAGGCATCGGGGCAAGTGAGCGAACTCAGCCAGCCTGAACATGAAAACGAACGTCAGATCGAAAAGCGGTTGCTGGAGGTGTTCGTGCCGGTTCGTTCGGCGGGGCGCACAGAGGTTGCGGCCGTTGCGGAGTTCTACTATTCGATGAATGACATTGAAAGGGATATCCGGGAAGCGCGCTGGAAAAGCTGGTGGGTGGTTGTCCTGGGAACCACCGCAATGTGGGCGCTGTTGCACGGGCTTGTGTATCGCGCAAGCAACACGATTGTCGATCAACAAAGAAACCTTGTCGCCCAATTGACGCAACGCGTCTTTATCCTTGCGGAAAATGAGCGCATGCAGGACCGCCTGCGTGAGGCTGGTGCCCGCACGACCGCATTGAACGAAAGCTTTTTGCAGCGAGCGGCTGCCCACCTGCACGATGGACCGGCGCAGGATATCGCTCTGGCGCTATTGCATTTCGAGAGCATTGCCGACCCGTGCAAAGGATGCACCAATCAAAGCGAAAGACGCAGCGAGGAAGTACAGACGCTGCGCGCTGCGCTGAATTCCTCACTTGAAGAACTACGCGAAATCGCGTCCGGCCTGCGCATCCCACCTGGAATTGATCAATTGACGATGGCCGAGACCGTCGAGCGTGCCGTGCATGATTATGAACGCAAGTTCAGGCAAAAGGTGACGATCGAAAATGCGCTGACCGGCCCACCCGCCACCGTACCGATGGCGGTCAAAATCACGACTTACCGCATGATCCAGGAAGCCCTGGCAAACGGTTGGTGGCATGCGCGCGGCTGTGCGCAGCGGGTTCGCATCAGCATGGACGGTGGCAATGCCTGCGTCGAGGTCAGCGATCAGGGGCCAGGATTTGATGTGCGGCGCGCCACCGAATCCGGCCGGCTGGGCTTGGCCCTGCTTTCGGAGCGAGTCCGGATCCTGGGTGGGCATATCGAAATCAATTCCATCACCGGCATGGGCACCATCATCAAAGCCTGGCTGCCACTGTCCCCCATCGAACAGGACGATGATGTCTAAAACCATACGCATCCTGCTTGCCGACGATCATCCGCTATTTCGCGAAGGTGTGGCGCATTCGCTCAGCGCCGAAAAGGACCTGAAGGTGATTGTTCAGGCGAACACCGCGGAAGAAGCGGTCGAACTGGTGCGCAGTTTAAAGCCGGATGTCGCGATTCTGGACATCTCGATGCCGATCATGGGTGGCGTGGCCGCTGCCGCCCAAATCGCCTTGCTCGGACTCGGAACCCGTATCGTCATGCTGACCGTCGCAGAAGATCGGGATACTTTGTTTGCAGCTCTCAAGGCGGGCGCGCATGGATATGTTCTGAAGGGCGTCTCGGCGAGCGACCTGCGCGCGGCGATTCGCCAGGTTGCTGAAGGGGAACCCTTCATCACACCTGCGCTGGCGGCTGAACTGGTTTTTGAGTTCTCACGTCCCAAAAGAAAGGATCCGACGCAGGATCTGACCCCGCGTGAAGGCGCCGTCCTCGAACGGATCGCCGAAGGACTCACGAATCGCGAGATCGGGGATCAGTTGCACCTGTCGGAGAAAACGGTAAAGCACTATGTCACGCTCGTGCTGCAGAAACTGCATGTACGCAGTCGAACCGAAGCAGCGCTGCTTGCAGTGACAAGAGAGCACTCGGCCCGGGGGCCTTCCGAGAAGCGATAGTGTAAATTTTGTCTGCGACGAATTGGCGTAACGGCATTTACCTGGACGGCCAAAGGTCACAATGGCAATTGCCGCAAATGGCTTCATCAACAAGGACACTGTATGACAATACCCGGGAAGTTCGCGATTGTGGTTGCCTGCCTTCTACTGGGCGCTTGCGCGTCAGATATTCGAACCGACGTCGACCCAAATGCCCATTTCTCGTCCTATCGCACCTATGCATTTATGGAGCCTCTGGCGACGGCTCAAGCGGGCTACACGTCCCTGGTGACCGAGCGCTTCAAGCAAGCCATTAACCAGCAACTTTCGGCCAGAGGCTATGCGCTCAACAATCAATCCCCTGACTTGTTAGTCAATTTTCATACGGTAAACAAGCAAAAGGTGGATTACCTCGGTGTCCCAGCGCTGCCTGGGGCAATGCCCTGGGGTGATGATTACTATGGGTATCGGGCGGGTATCTATGGGCCCTGGCCGGGCTATGTGTCTGACCCTGACGTGCTGCAGTACACCGTTGGCGTTGTGAGTATCGATTTAGTTGATGCCAGAAAACGACAACTGGTCTGGCAGGGGGTGAGTAGTTCTCTGGTAAAAAGTGCCGGACAAGAAAAGTCAGATCAGGGAATTGAAACCGTTGTGGCGGCTATTTTTGCAAAGTATCCCTACGTCGCAGGCGATGATCGTCCGCAAACCCGGGCGAAACAATAGCCGAGTGGGCGTATCGCTCTTAGCGTCCCGGGCGCGGCCCGGCCCCCGCAGGGCTCAGGCTGCGCCGGTCCGCTTCGCGGACTGCCCTGCGGTTGCTGGTCCCGCCGGGCGGCGACCTGTTCGGTCGCCTTGTTTCCCGGCGGTCCTGGCGCAATCCTCGGCGGCGCAATTCGCCCAGCAGGGGCCGG
>CAITPF010000078.1 GCA_903894155.1 uncultured beta proteobacterium
CCGCTCACGCCTGAGCAGACACTGCACTGCGCACCGCGCTGGGCGCCGGGCGGCCCACTTCAGGCCGTTTCCCCGGATCGTACACTCCGATTAAACCGTGCGCCCACCATCGACGGGCAACTCGACACCCGTCAGGAAGGCCGCGTCATCCGAGGCCAGGAAGAGCGCCGCGTTGGCGATATCCTGCGGAACGGCAAGCCGCCCGAGCGGAATCGAAGCAATGAAACGCGCTCGGTTTTCCGGGGTGTCAGGCACACCCATGAAGTCCCCGAGCATGCCGGTCACGCCCATCACCGGCGCGATCACGTTGACGCGGATATTGTCCGGCGCGAGTTCGACCGCAAGAGACTTCGTCAGCAGGTTGGCCGCGCCCTTCGAGGCGTTGTACCAGGAGAGCCCTGGCCGCGGACGAATGCCGGCGGTTGACCCCACGTTGATGATGACGCCTGATTTTTTTGCGCGCATCAGCGGCACGACTGCGTTGATCATGTGGTAGATGGCCTTGACGTTGACGTCAAAGCACCGGTCGAAGCTCGCTTCGTCCACATTGAGGAAAGGCTGGTTCTTGTGCGTGTACCCGGCGTTGTTGACGACGATGTCGACCGTGCCGAACTTGTCCACGGCGGTCTTGACCGCATGATCGATATCGGCACGTTTCGTGACGTCGCACTTGATCCCGACGGCGGCCGGCCCGATCCCGGCGGCGACTGACTGTGCACCCGCCTCGTTAAGATCGGCGATCACGACCTTGGCGCCTTCGCGCGCGTAGACTCGCGCAATTTCGGCGCCAAAGCCGCTGGCGGCGCCCGTGATGATGGCAACTTTGTCCTTGAGTCGCATGGCTTGAGTCTCCGAATTGCTAAATTGTTCTGGTTCTGGGGCAATTATTCTGGTTTGAGGTAAGCGCAACTCAGGCCGGCAGCAGGCGACCCACCGTGGGCTTGGATGCGATCGCCCAGACGTTCTTGATCAATCCCTTGACCTGCGCCTCGGTGGCGGCCCCCAGGTAGGTACCCAGGCGCAGCGACTTTTCCTCGATTTCATCGCGCGACAGCGTATTGCCGGGGTCACCCTTGGGTTCGTCGACGCGGCCGCTGTAGACCTTGCCGTCCTTGGTCGTCACCGTGACCTTGCCGATCCAGCGCTGGGGATAGGCGCTATCAACCTCTTCGTCGAGCTCCATCGTCACCAGGTCGCGGAAAGCGGCTACCTGACCATCCGCAAGCGCAAGGTCAAAATTGGCGAGATCGGCCGAGTTGCGCAGCGCGATCAGCGCGAGGACCGTGCCCATCGAAAACTTCGACTGGTGCACCGTTTGTGGATCAACCACGGGCCCGAGCACGTCGATCGCGCCCTGGTGCACGTGGGTGACCACCTGGGCGATGTCGGATGCCTTCAGGGCGTGATCCCGCATCACCGCCTGCAGCGCATCAGCGGCAGGGTGGGTGTGGCGGCACGAGGCGTGGAATTTGAACGAAGTTTCGGCCAGCGCCCAGCGCGAGCCAAGGCGATCCACAAGCTTGGCAGGATCGGAATCGGTCGACATGCCGGCGGCCATGCCTTGCACGCCCTCGAGGATCCGGCGCGCGCCTGTAAAACCGTCTTCTGCGAGATAGGCTGCGGTCAGGCCAGCGGCCGCCGCGTGCGCGGTATGCAACTGCTTCGAATCGGCGGCATCGCGCAGAAACTCCCACAGGCCGGCGGCCTGAGTCCCTGCCGAGCCGATGGCGTGCAGCATCCTGTCAGGGTCGAGCTTGAGCAGGCGCCCGACCGCTACGGCTGCGGCCACCGTTCCGGCCGTGCCGGTCGTGTGGAAGATCTTGTAGTGCGAGCGGCCGAGGAATTCACCCACCCGGATGCCGACTTCATAGCCCGCCACCGAGGCGGCGATGAGCTCTTCGCCCGAGGCGCCGATCGTCTGCGCGACGGCGAGCGCCGGCGGGAACACCACTGCGGCCGGGTGGAACACCGAGCCGTTGTGCACGTCGTCCTGCTCGACTACGTGGGCCGAGGCGGCGTTGACCATCGCGGCAAACAGCGGCGAGGTCAGGCGGCGGTTGACATAATCTTCCGAGTTGCCGTCTGAGGGACCCATCTTCCGGGCGAATTTGGCAACGGACTTGATGGCGCGGTGCGTCGACCCGGCCAGCACGGAGGCCAGACAGTCGAGCAGCAGATCCTCGCAGCGACGGCGCACCGACTCGGGGATATCCGCGTATTGCAGGCCGCTTGCGAACCGCGCGAGTTCGGCGCTTGGGTGAAGGATGACGGGGGCGTTAGGGGAGGGAATTGCG
>CAITPF010000079.1 GCA_903894155.1 uncultured beta proteobacterium
GGTCGGGTGCGTAGGGTTCTCCGTAGCGAAGGCTGCTGGCCTTGCCGTAAATCTTGAGGTTGGCCTGGCCGTCCTTGAACGTGTCGGGGCCTGGCACGAGAAACCCGGCGATGTCGGCGAACTCGAACACCAGCGCCTTGCGCGCGGTCGTGTCCTCGAGCAGGAGTTCCTTTTTGACGGGTCCGAGCGTTTTTTCGAACTTGACCGCGCCACCTTCCAGAACCTGCACCTGCACCGTACCGGCCGCTTCATCCACTGCGGACAGGCGTACGGTGCGATCCCCGGCCTTCCATTCCTGGCCGGTTCTGGCCAGGCCCGCGAACACCTTGTCGTCGGCCACCAGCAGGCGATCCATGCGAACGCCTGAAATCCAGTCGAACACCATGCGTTCGCGGGTGACTTCGCGCGCCTTGCCCTGGTTGTACAACTGCGTGAAGCCCTTTCCGAACCAGTTGGTCTCGGTGGTGGAAAGTACCGGATTGCCGAAGGCCCAATCCCAGTCCGTGCCGGCAATCGTCTTGACGTGCAGTGCATGGCTGGCCATCTGCTCGTGGCCGACGGTCGCGTAGTAGTGATAGACCTGGCCACCCACGGTGACGCTTTGGCCGGCAGGAATCGTGACGTTCTCGTTGATCACGATGCTCATGTCGTAGTCGATATACGTGGGTGTTTTCGAAAGCACCGGCAACGGTTCGCCACGCAACGCGACTTCGCCGCCAAACGTATCCTCGAGGTACGCCAGCCCGCCCGGCGGTATCACGACCTGCCCGTTTTCGATCCGGCTTTTGCGGATGAATACGGCATCGAACTTCGGGCGCTTGACGCCGTAATCGTCGGTGACCAACCGCCCTTGGGGTAGCCCCGGCAGCCCTGCCACGTAAGCGGGATCCCTGGGCCGGTCGGCGATGAGCGAGAAGGGCGGCGGGGCGATATCGATCTGTGCGATCGGGTGGGCCAGCGGCCATCCCGGCTTTGCGGGCGTGAGGTCGGCTTGCGTGACGGCGGCGCAGGCACCGCCCGACTGCAGGGCGAATAGCGCCCAGCCAGCCAATACTGTAGCGAAGCGGCGTTGCATGGGAGTTGTCATTTTAATGAGAGGAGGGGGCCGCCGCACACGATTGCGTTGCGCGGGGCAGGACTGGGCAAGACGTGAGGCGTCTGGACAGGAACATCGTGCCCCAGCCCGTGAGCAGCAGCGTATTAAGCGCGAGCAGCCACTTGGGGATATCGACGAGCGCTGCGCCGCCGATACCGATGCCGATGATCGATAACACCGGTGCCAGGCATCCCAGGCACACTGCGGCCAGCGCGAGAACTCCACCGCCCACGGCGGCCCCGGAGGCAATGCCCGCGCCCAGTTGACGCACGGCGGACAACGCGAATGCGATGAATGCAGCCGCCAGGCCGACGGTGATGGCGCCGAAGTATTCCTGTTTGCGCATGAAGCTCAGCCACCAGGCTTGCGTGGGCGCGTATTCGATCTTGCCGGACGGCGCGAAGTCGTTGATCGTGAATCCGCAAGCCTCAGCCGCCTCGAGCGACAGTGGCACCGTGAAGGTGGCCCGCTCGAGTCCGACATAGGCCAGCGCGGCGATCACGATCACCAGGAACATCATGCGTTTCGGAATCATCGCCTTGGTTCGTTTCGATCGTTAGTAGCTGATGCTGGGGCAGTTGTCGCTCATGAATTCCACGAGTTTGGCGCCGCCAACGATCGCTGCGCCGTCGATCAGGTTGCCCTCATCAAGCTTGCGTTTCTTGAAGCACGGCGAGCAGACGAACATCTTTCCGCCGGCCTTCACGAAGTTTTCGATCAGTTCCTTGAGCGGTGCGAAGCCTTCCTCGTGGATCGAGTCGGCAACCCCCTTTTGCGAGAGGTACACGCCCTCGATATTGAGGAACACCACCGTATCTTTATCGGATGCGACGGCGGCGTTGGCGACCACGAAGGCAACGGTGGCCTTGTCGGTGTTGTCCTTGCCGCACGTGAGGCTGATGCAGAATTTTCCTGCCATGATGAGATCTCCTTTAGTTGCTGGTTGGGGTTTTGGCGCGAATCCAGTACGAGCACGTTTCGGTGTCGGTGTGCTCAAGCCGGTTGCCGGTCATTCGACAATAGGCGGGGATATCCGCGGGAGCGCCAGTGTCCAGTGCAATCAACCGCAGCACCTTGCCAGGCATCTCGCGCAGGCGGAACTTCAGGTGGATGACGAGTTCGCCGCATCCCATCCCGCCGGCGTCCCAGACATCGTCGGCATCGATCGCCGTGTTGTTCATCTCTTCGCAAATGATCCGCAAAATCGCCGCGCGCTCTCGCGCGTGACGTACGCGCATGGGAATGGCTACGCCCAGGCACGGTTTAACTGAATAGATTCGGGTTGTTGGCTCGCACGGAGCACGTCGGGTGGGCTGGCAGCGCGAAAGCGTGACCGCCCGGATGGAATACACATCGAGTATAGAACAAATGGCTGCTTGCGCATTTCCCTCGCGCCGTATCCGCATTAACCCTAGTTTTGACAAGTTTCGGCGTGCGCCTGCAGGGCTGCGTTTGTGAACTGGACACAAGCTGTCCTATGATTGGGTGATGACGGATCGCATCGCCCTTCTCGCTGACCTGCACAGCAACCTCGAGGCCTTCGAGGCATGCATGGAGCACGCCCGTGAACTCGGGGCCACCCGCTACGTTTTTCTTGGCGACATCGTCGGCTATAACGCCGATCCCTGCGCGCTGATCGATCGTGTCGCCGGGATGGTCCGCTCGGGTCAGGCGCAGGCCGTACTCGGCAACCATGACCAGGCGCTGTTCGTCGACCATAGCCAGAAAATGAACCCGGACGCGCTGGCCGCGATCGACTGGACCCGCGGGCAGGTCAGCTCCGCCCAGATGGAGTTCCTGCGCGGGTTGCCTCTGGTCGTGGAAGAAGAGGATATCTGCTTCGTGCATGCGTCGGCGCACAATCCGGATCGCTGGCCCTACATCAGCGACGATCTGGGCGCCTGGCAGTGCGCCGAGGCCTCAGGCAAGACTTACACGTTCGTCGGCCACGTCCATGAGCCCCAGTTGTATTACCAGACAGAGATCGGCAAGCTCAGGCGCTTTGCGCCGCATCCGGGTCGCGAAGTGCCGGTATCGCGCTTGCGGCGCTGGGTGAGCGTGGTCGGGTCGATGGGGCAGCCGCGCGATGGCAATCCCGACGCCTGCATGGCGATTTTCGAGCCGGATTCCGAGCTCGTGACGTTTCACCGCGTGGCTTATGACTACTACACGGCTGCCGAAAAGGTCCGCGACGCGGGCCTGCCGGAAAGCCTCGCCAACCGGTTGATTACAGGACACTGATTCTGCGACGATCCACCATGAGCTCCGCGCCCGAAATCCTGGCGGTCGACGAAGTCTTCCAGCCAGGCAACGTCGTTGACGGGTTTCTCCTTGGCGAAGAAGTGCACCGTGGCGGCATGGCCGTCCTCATGTCGGCCACCAAGGAAGGCATTGATGTCCCCATCCTGCTCAAGATTCCGCGGGTGGGTCGCAACCAGCCCGTTGAGAGCCTGATCGGTTTCGAAACCGAACTGATCATCCTGCGATCGCTGAAAAGTCCCTATGTCCCCAGGTTCCTGGGCGCAGGCAACATGGCCACGCGACCCTACATCGCGATGGAGCGCGTCAAGGGCCGGCCCCTTGAGGACAGCATCAAGGCGGGCAAGAAATTCTCGATCGAGGAAGTGGTGCGTATTGGGGCGGAGCTTGCACGCGCTGTGCAGTCGCTGCACGCGCAGGACGCCATCCATCTCGATCTCAAGCCGGACAACATTCTGATCGATGATGAGGGCAAGCTCACGCTCATCGATTTCGGCCTCGCGCACCACGCGCAATTTCCGGATTTGCTCGCAGAGGAGATGCGCGAGGGCGTGGGTTCCGCGCCTTACATCTCACCCGAGCAGGTCAAGGGCGTGCGCGAGGATTACCGCAGCGACATCTACTCGATCGGGGCGATCCTGTATGAATTGCTGACGGGCGAGTTGCCGCATGGCAGCCCCCAGTCGCTTCGTGGCTTGCGCCGTCGCCTTTGGGCGCAACCCGAGCCTCCGCGCATGTTGCGTCCGGAAACGCCGCCCTGGCTGCAGGAGATCATCCTGCGTTGCATGGAGCCGCTGGCCGCCGATCGCTACCAGACGGCAACCCGCTTGCGTCAGTGCTTGCGCGAACCGGATCAGGTTCGCCTGACCGAGCGTGCGAACCGTCTTGAATCGCTGGGGTTTTGGGCGAACGTCAAGCGCTGGTGGCGCGGCGCGGGCTACGAGCCTTCGCCTGCTGCCAAACCAAGCGCGGGGAGCGACGATGCGCCGCTGATCGTCGCTGCGATCGATACCCGTCAGTCTGACGCCGAGTTGCGCGAGCGGATGCTGGCGGCTGCCCGGCAACTGCTGCAGGGATCACCGGAGAGCCGGCTGGCGTGCGTGAGCACGATCGGCGGCACGCCCGCCATGGACGGTCGCAAGGAGGCCGAATCGGCCAGCGGCATCGTGCGCGGGCACCTGGTGCAGTTGATGCAATGGGCGCGGCCTCTGGGGCTGCCTCCCGAGCGGCTGTCGTGCCATGTACTGGAAGCGATGGATCCTGCGTCTCGCATCGTCGAGTTTGCGCAGGACAACGATGCCGCGCTGATCCTGATCGGTGCTTCCCACAAGATCCCGACGAAAGTCACGCCGTGGCGCACATCGATGACCAAGATCGTCGAAACGGCGCCCTGCAGCGTGCACATCGTGCGCAGCTGAGCCTCCAGGCCGCGTGCCGCACTCTGGTGCTGGCCACGCGGCAACCCATGGGCCTGACGTCATCCTCGTCGTGAAGGGCGAGGTTCGTCATGCACCAGCTCAACAAGCCATCTGCGTTGCCAGGTCCCGGATATCGAGCGCCACGATATCCCATGACTCTGATGCCGCGATATCAGTTGTCTGGCCCGGACCATGCTCGCTCTGACGCGGCCAGAAGGCCGTCTTCAGGCCAGCTGCGCGCGCAGCGCCCAGATCGCCGTTATGCGCGGCGCACAGCATGACTTCGCCCGGTTGCAACCCGAGGATGCCCGCAACGCCCAGGTAGGCCGCCGGTTGTGGCTTGTAGGCACGGTAGAGTTCGGTCGACAGGATGGCATCCCAGGGCAGGCCGGCGTACTTCGCCATGTTGGTGAGCAGCGCGACATTGCCGTTCGAGAGCGGGCCGATGATGTAGCGGCTTTTAAGCCGATTCAGGCCGGCGATCGAGTCGGGCCAGGCGTCAAGCCTGTGCCAGACGCGGTTGACGTGGTCGCGCTGGCTCTCGGTCAGGTGCCCGAGTCCGAATTCCGGCAGCAACTGGTCCAGCGATTCGCGGTGCAGCACATCGAGGATGGTCCAAGGCCTGTGGCCTGCGCGCACGCGCTCCATCTGTGGCTGGTAAAGCGCGCGCCACTTGTCCGCCAGCAGGGCCCAGTCGGCCTCGGTGGCGTTCTGCTGCCCCCAGCGCGTGAGATCGCGGATGATGCTGCCGCGCCAATCCACGACGGAGCCGAAAACGTCGAAGACCATGGCCTTGACGGTTGAGGTGAGCGATGGCATGCGAGGATTCCCCGAGGCGAGATGGTGATGCCGAAATGGCTGCCGTGCATGACGACGTTATTGAACCGAGATTTTGGCATGCAGAAGAATGGACCGCACGGTATTCGTTTCCGATCGCATGAGGGCGCGCAATTCCTCTGGCGTGCCGCCAGTCGGCGTCGCCGCGAACTGCGCAAGGTTTTCCCGGAACGTGGCGCCTTTCAGTGCCAGATTCAGATCCCGGTTGAGCCGCGCGACGATATCGGGCGGGGTGCCGCGAGGCGCGGCAAGCGCAAGCCACGACCCCATGTCGAAATCGGGCACACCGGCCTCCATCATGGTCGGGACCTCAGGCAGGTAGGGTGAGCGGGTCGCCGACGTCACGGCAAGCGCCCGGATCCTTCCGGACTTGAGCAGGCTGATGACCGAGGTCGCCTGGTCAATCGCGAAATCCGTATCGCCCGAGACCAGCCCGGTCAGCATGGGCGCGGCCCCCTTGTACGGCACGGCCACCGCGCTTGTTTGCGTGCGCGCAAGGAACAGCTCCGTGGTGAGGTGACCGTTGGCGCCGATGCCGTTGACGCCAAACGACAGCTTGCCCGGCGCCTGGCGCAGCCGTTCGATGAGCGCGCTCACCGAGGTCAAGGGCGATTCCGTGCGCACGACCAGCGCGTTTGGCATGGAAACAATCCGCGCGATCGGCTCGAGATCGCGCGCGGCGTCGTACTGCCCGTCGGGGTATAGCAGCATGTTCGTTGCCAGCGTTGCCGGGGTTCCCAGCAGCAGGGTGTAGCCGTTTGGGGCGGCTTTGACAACCGCCATGGCGCCGATCACGCCGTTGGCGCCGGGCAGGTTTTCAACAACGACGGGCGTTTTCAACGACGCGGACATCGGCGCGGCGAGAAGGCGTGCGACGATGTCGGTCACGCCGCCGGGTGAGTAGGGGACGATGATGCGTATTGGCTGTGAGGGCCAGGTATCGGCCGCCCATGCGGGCGCGGCTACGGGCAGCGACAACGCGGCTGCGCAAAGCGCCGCAGCGAGAATTCGAACGGCTTTCATAGGGAACCCTTAAGAGTCCGGTCAGTCCAGGCGACCGAGGTGAGTGTCAAACCAGTCCCGGGACGCGCCTGCGGTCTCCTTGAGGCGGATCGAATAGGGGTCGTAGTGCCCGCCCTTGAACAGGTGCAATTTCCGGGGTTCATGGGCCGTCGAATAGGCGGCCAACTGATCATCTGTGGGGCAGCGCGAGTCGTGCGTAGCGAGGATCATCAATAGCGGTGTGGGCGCGATGCGCGGGATGTAGATGCCCGGTTCATAGCCCATGCGAAAGTCCCGGGTGCGCAAGGTCAC
>CAITPF010000080.1 GCA_903894155.1 uncultured beta proteobacterium
CCAATGCACTTGCCAGGCATTGATCAACTTTTCAGGATCAAAGTCGCCGGAAATTGGCTGATCATACCGCGCGATATTGGCCGTTGGGTTGATCAGCATGACGATGGCTTTGACCAGAATTTTCGATCGGCTGCTCAGGGTCGTTTGGCGACCGTCGTTGGCCCTGCGTGACCGGCGCTTCCCGGCCACCAGCGGTCGGACGCGTCAGCAGTGTGCGTGTGTCCGCCATTCTTTCCGGTCACAAATGGCGACGAAACGTCTTCGTAGTCATAGTGGTGCAAGCTAGGGATGCAGACTATTCAGGAAGTGGCCAAGTTCCCGATCAGACTGGAGGTGGATGATCAGCCATTCCCTAATTTTTTGCATCGCCAAATATTCGCCACCTTTGCCGAACTTTGTTTTTGCCCTTGTTAGGTCGATCGTAAGACGGGTGTGTTCGTTGTGGTGTTTGGCCTGCTGCGGGTAACCGTCCGCGAGCATCAGTGAATCCTCAGTTTCCGAGTTGTAGGTTGCGAACTTTATGATTTCATCAAAGAGTTCCTCAAGGATGGCTGCATTCGCGCCGTCTTTGATCGACTGACTGAAGTGATTGACCATCTTGCTGAGATGACGGTGCTGCTCATCAATCACGTCATTACCAACACACATCGAGTCATCAAATGTCAACCAGTCATCCCATTCGCATTGCTCCGCTGGAAATGCATCGGATACGCTGAGTCTATTCTTGCCAGTTGCCTTGCTCTTGTACATCGCGTCGTCCGCCATCGTGAGCAGCGAATCGATTTGAACGGCATTTTTCGGATACACGCTGACTCCCACACTTGCGCCGACAAGGCACTGCTGCCCATCTGGTAACTGGATTGGCACTTGAGCTGCGGAGATTAATTTTTCAGCCAATGGTATTACGTCATCGGGAACTTCCAATCCGCCCAAGACCACCGCAAACTCGTCTCCGCCGAGTCGAGCAACGGTATCAACTTCTCGAAGGCACGCCTCCCAGCGATGGGCAATTGTCTTTAGAACCCAATCGCCCGCTTTATGTCCAAATTGATCGTTGATCGGCTTGAACCCGTCGAGATCGAGAAATAGGACTCCAACAAACGTATGTTCACGTCGGGCAAGCGCGATCGCTTGGGCAAGCCTGTCCATGAACATCGTGCGACCCGGCAGACCCGTGAGCGAGTCAGTCATGGCTAACCGCTCCATCTCGCGGTAGAGGGACTCTAACTCAGCCTTCGCATTGCCTAACCTTGTGCCCCTGGTGATTGCGAGGCTTGCCGAGGTTGCAAGCAGCAAGATGAAGGAGGCGAGAGCCGCTGAGCCGAATAACAACCACCGGCCTCGATCGAACGCCATTGCAGCAAGGCTCGATTCCGAAAATCCAGACATTGCAACAAGTGGATAGTCCGCGACCTTCTTAAAATAGAGGCTGCGTGCTACACCGTCGATGGGGCTGATTCCTGCAAAATGGCCGCTATTGCCATGCGGAAGCAGCCCCCATATCGGAGAATCAACGGGTTTGTCCCACTGTAATGCACTGGGCACCGGAATGCGGAAACGCAATTTATGGTCTGACGTTCCATAGAGAGCAATGGTTGCGGCCGCCGGTCTATTGCTGAGATCACGCATGTAATCCACGAAGACATCCGGATTTACAGTAGCAATCACGACGCCAGCGAACGATCCATCCGCGTTGTCAAGGCGACGCGAGACATGAAAATTGAATGCATTGGTCGCTCGACCCGCTACAACTGGGCTGATGATCATGCCCGAACTTGGATCAGCCTGATGAAGTCGGAAATAAGAGCGGTCGTCCACGGAGAACCCTTCCGCCGTCTTGTCCTGTATCAATGACACTCGGCCGCCTCGATCAGCAATAAAGATTCCACTGAACAGCCCTTCGTCAACCGTGAGGCCGGCAATGTATCGTTGACTGTCCGGTATTGACTGCGATCGCGAATAGAAAATCTGTACGCCACGAAGGATCGTATCGACCTGCCTCATGATCTGACGCGAGTGAGCCGCCAACGCGTTGCCTACCACGACTGACTGAGTGGTGAGGTTTGTCCTTTCCGTATCGCGGTAATACCCAATTGCCTTGAGGTTGCCGATTACGGTACCAATCAAGATGACGAGTACGCCGCCCCATAGCAGAAGCAGTTTCCTTTTTGTAGGGATGTTGATCGCGGGGAGGCGCACGCTAAAGGTATCAAATCCAAGTGACTGAAATTCAATCGACAATGAGACTTTAGATGCATGCCTCAATGATCGCATTACCTAGATACTACTCAATCGACTCAAAGTCCAATTGAGAGATCCATATTTTTCATTGGCTGTTTTCTACTGCTCGATGTTGGCATCATCCCGAATGTATCGGCGACGACACATCTTGGGGGACGTAGCGGCGGTTTCACCCGTGGAAACGTGATGCCAGATCAACGTTAGCAGATAAGTATTTTCCACTTGTGAACTGTGCAACGCAGTCAGCCAGACTTTCTCATTGTTCGCCACTATCTGTAAATACCTTGTCGTTTTGATCAATAATCACTCGGGCAATATCAATCGTGTTGCCGATTTTCCCCCGTCGGATAAGGTTGTTTGGCGTTTGTTCGCTGTCTTCCACTCGTCTTACAAGGCGGCCACGTCATCCGCCCACGGCTTCAGATGAATGTAGCCCTCCATGATCCGGCGTGCCGTTCTTCCATACGCCGCACGAAGTATCTTGTAATCGGCGCCGTCCTTAACGACCTGAATTTCGTCTTCCATCACACCCGATGGATGCCCTATACGGAATACGTTTGTCTTTTTCGCAGCGTCAGAAATAACCTCATTGGCTACGGTGCCGTCCAGCATTGCGGCGACGGCGGTGCAGACTGACCCAGTCCCCGAGTAGGCGCGATGGACTGCTCCGGCAAAGCGAATCGTTCCTTTCAGGTCGTAACTCGACGCCGGAACCACCTTGCCTGTGTCGTAATTGAGGTAATCAACCGGAGACTGAACGAATATGCAGAAGGGCATCGTCGGGTTGATCGCCAGATAGGATGCCAAGTCTTTGAACATTCCGAGTTTGACGGCAACGGTTCCGCGGATCTTGTCGGCCTTTGCCCAGAGAGCATCGTTTGCGAGCACATCTTCAAACTTCTCGGTGCCGGTGAGACCCACGTCGGACGCTTTCACGAAGACGCAGGGATTCGCTGCATCTACGATCGATACGGTGAACGCGCCGAGCCCCTCAACCGGGAGTTGCTCTTTTGCCAAGCCCGTTGGCAGCAAGCCCTTGCCGAGCGTACCCCCGGTCTGGGCGAAGTCGAGCGTAATCTTGGCACCGGTTCCGGGAACACCAGCGATCTGATAATCACCCGCAACCACGGCTTTGCCGTTCTTGACGGGGACTTCGGCAGTGATGACCTTCTGTGTGTTGGTATTGAAAATGCGGATCTTGGTGACCGGCTCCACCGCAGGCACCAGACCTTCATCGATTGCAAACGGCCCCACTCCTGCTGAAATATTTCCGCAGTTGATTCGATAATCGACCAGCGGCTCATTGATCATGACCTGGCCGAAGGTGTAGACAATATCAGCATCCGCCCGGCTGCTACGCGAAATGATGGCTGTCTTGCTGGTCAATACATTCGCGCCGCCCAGCCCATCGATTTCAGTAATGTCAGGTGCGCCGTAAATATCAAGGATGATCTTGTCTCGCAGCGCCCGGTCGCTGGGCAGATCGTTTGCGTGAAAGTAAACACCCTTGCTGGTGCCACCGCGCATAAACACTCCGCGTACTAATTTCATAGCGATTCCCTTGAAAAACGCCTTACGTCGTGCTCGACAAGTTGGAGGCGAGTAAACGCGACACCATCATGAAATCATATTGATCCTGGCAAATACCTACACTTCCCTACGGGGAAAAGACCTTGAGGCGAAGCAATGGATCAATGTCAGCAACGGGTCTTGACCGGTCACAGGTGACTTCGCGGTGAATGTCTGAGACTTTCCACCTTCGGACAACCTCTGCCAGGTCGAGTCCCAACTTCTGCATACGATGTACTCCCCGCCCTGGATGGCGGGGGGTGCTGCGTACAGGGGTCAACCGTTAATGGCGCAGTTTGCTAGGTCGAGGCGGCGACGAAAGCGACTGCCTCAACGTATCCTTCGCGAACGAGCATCGGCAGAACGCCGCCTGCCTCGATCGTCTCCAGCAGCAATGGCGCGAGCGCCTCGCCTTGCAACGAACGGCCACGTGTGACGTTCGTGATCAGGCCGGTGGTGTAGTTAAAGCGTCCAATGTCGCCCTCTTCGAACAGGTCACCGACCCCAAGGCACTGTGTGGCGGGCAAGCCAGCGACGACGCAGTTTCGCAGGCACAGGC
>CAITPF010000081.1 GCA_903894155.1 uncultured beta proteobacterium
CCTGGATCAGGTCCGCCGGCGCCGCCTTCTGGGCGACGATCGCATAGTCAGGACTGACGCCAGCCAGCACATCGTGGATCGTCAGCAGCGGATTAGTGCGCATATCGACCGGACCTTGTAGCCGGAGGACCTTGACGCGCTCAAACCCCGCATACTGCGGGACGAAAGAAAGCAACAACGGCGGTATCGGCTGGCGGTGCGTCGGATCGAGATAGAAATTCGCCGTGCCCACCACGATATTCTCGGGGTTCGGGGTCTCCAGAATCAGGACTCCCGCAGGCTTGAGCACCCGTAATGCCTGAGCCACGAGCTCTTGCACCATCTCAAAAGGGATGTGCTCGACCAGATGAAAGCCGGAGACTACGGCCTGACTGGAATCGGGCAGGGCCCGGAGCGCCGCGATCGCATCCCCTGTGGTGACTTTGAGGCCGCGCGTGCGACATTCTTCCAGCATGCCGTCATCGAGATCGACCCCTTGCGCATCGAACCCGGCTTCGGTCAGCAGTTCGAGCCACTCGCCGCGCCCGCACCCCAAATCAATCGCCGGCACATGGCCATAATGTTTTTGCAAAGGCGCAATGAAGGGCGCGTAGACACGCTGCCGTCCCTTGATCAGCTCACGCGATCCGCGATGCAGATCCTCAAATGCCCGATAAAACCCGTCGCTCACCGATCACACTCCAGGGTGGTCGGCAACCAGGCCGACCCGACAAAACCGCTACGGTCATAATTGACCACGTTGAACACGATGGCGCGGTCGCGCCACTCGTAATTATTGATCACATGGGTGTCGGCCGTATGCAGCGCGAGCGCGACCGAATAGGAGCCGACCCCGAGGTTGGCCTCGAACCGGAAGGTATAGGTCAGCGTGTCGCCAGCCTGCGGCGCCCTGGTCGACTGCTGTAAGTGATGCGTATTGGTCCCGAAGATGGCCTGCCCCAGCCGGTCTTTGATCATGTAGCCCAGCACGAGCTCGGGAATCGCAACGTTGACCCGCACCAATACCCGGATCCCGACCGTCTGGCCGACGCCGATCACCTCGACGGGGTCGCCCGCGCCATTGATCAGGGCCGCCTCGAGAATGTTCGCCTCTCCGCTGCCCGAGGTTGTCTTGAGCTTGCCGTCTGCTGTGAGCTCCTGGCGCACCGTGCTCGCGCTGCGCTCGGCCAGCATGCCATTGTAGTAATCCATCACCGCCTCAGGCTCGCCCTGCATTTCAAGGCGTCCCGCGTTGAGCAGGATGGCGCGATCGCAAATGCCCTGTACGGCGCCGCGGTCATGTGAAACGATGAGCAGCGTGGTGCCCTCGCGGCTGAAAGAACGGATGCGGTCAAAACTCTTGTGCTGGAAATAGGCGTCGCCAACCGAGAGCGCCTCGTCGACGATCAGGATATCAGGGCGCTGCGCCGTGGCCACGCTGAACGCGAGCCGGACCTGCATTCCGCTGGAGTAGACCCGGACCGGTTGGTCGATGTAGTCGCCGATTTCCGCGAACGCTTCGATGTCAGGCATCAGCCGCACGAGATCCTCGACGCTGTAGCCCAGCAGCTGGCCCGCCATGATGGCGTTCTGGCGGCCCGTGAAATCGGGGTGGAATCCCATCCCGAGCTCCAGGAGCGCCGCCACGCGGCCAACGAGCGACACCGTGCCGGCCGTGGGCTGCGTCGTCCCGGTAATCATTTTGAGCAGCGTGCTCTTGCCGGCGCCGTTGATCCCGACGATACCGACCGCCTCGCCCGGATCAACCTTGAACGAGACATCCTGCAGCACCCAGTGATCGACGTGGCGCTTGCGGCTGCCGGGGATGATCCACTCGGCCAGACGCGCCCAGCGCGAGGGATACTGCTTGTAGGCCTTGCCCA
>CAITPF010000082.1 GCA_903894155.1 uncultured beta proteobacterium
AAGCGAGCGGCCTATTGTTCAACATGGGATACGCCGCCGAAGAGGAAGGCCCGGGCTGATCAGGCGCCGTTTCATGCACCTGGCCGGGCATTGCGGCGACATGTGGAGCTAGTTGCCGCGCAGGGACTTCCAGAGGCCAAAGACGGTCGCGGCCAGCAGGATCCAGAAGAGCGTCAGACTCCAAACGGCATATTCGACGCCAAGGACATCGACTTTGGCGTCCATGCAGCTTGCGAAGATTCCGAACAGCCACGGAACGCCTGAATCGAGGCCTGAGCGGGTCATGAACTGGTCTGCAAATGTCTGCGCGCACGAGAACATGGTCGATGCTACGTTGATCTGGTAACGCGCCGACACGATCCCGCCGATGCACAGCGCGAGCGCGAGCAGCAAACCCGCCCGCACCCTCAGTTTGCCGGGATGCCCGATCGAGCCCAGCACACTGACGACGGCGATAGCCACGTAGATCAGCCGCTGAAACACGCACCACGCGCAGGGCAGCATCTCGTAGAGGTGCTGGGACACGAGCGCGTTGGCCACCGCAAGTACGCTGACGAAGCCAACTGCGCCGAGTACGTGCTGATCACGCAGCTGCATGTTGCACTTCCTGGGTAAGGGCCTCAAGAACGGCCCGTTCGAATTGCAACTGGGTTCTCGGTTGGGTAAGCGATGCGCTGCTGATGACGAAGACGTCCTCAACGCGATCCCCCAGCGTCATGACTTTGGCCGTCTGCAGATTGATGTGGTAGTTGACGAAGACCCGAGCGACATCGCCCAGCAAGCCCGGGCGGTCGGTCGCCACGATGCTCAGTCGCCAGTTCTGGCTGCCTTCGTCCGGGAACAACTCGACGAGCGGCGGCACCGGGAAAGCCTTTGAAAGCCGCGACGGGCGCCCGGTAACCTGGCGGCGAGTGCGCAGCGCCGCATCTTGTGGCGCATCAAGGTGCTCGGCCAGTTCGTGCTCGGTCAGCGTGGCGAGCGTGCGCAGATCGTCACCCGTATCGGGTGGAAGTACGATGAAGCTATCGAGCGCATAACCACTACGCGTGGTGTGGATGCGCGCATCCTGGATGCTGAGCCCGCGCGTACCGAAATAGCCACAAATGCGGGCGAACAGATCGGCGACATCCTTGGTATAGACCATGACCTGCAGCCCCTCGGAGCCGCCGGTCGGACGGGCCTTGACGATGGAGTGGTCGGGGGTAGCCTGGTAGTAAAGGTGGCGAGTGTGCCAGGCGATATCGGCGGCATCGTGCCGCAGGAAGTACGCCACGTCGAGCTGCTTCCAGAATTGCTCGCGGGTTTCCTCGCGCAGCCCTGCCAGCCGTGTAAGGCTCGCTGCCTCGTCCATGCGCTGGTGCAGGACGGTATTCGAATCCTCGACCGACCCGCCGAGGTGCGCACGCGTGAGGTTAAAGAGATCTTCGAGCAGCTTTCCTTTCCACGCGTTCCAGACCTTGGGGCTGGTGCCGCGTATATCAGCAACCGTGAGCAGGTAAAGCGCGGTCAGCTTGCGTGTATCGCCCACCAGTGCGGCGAAATTCCGGATAACGTCCGGATCGGACAGGTCCTGTTTTTGGGCCACTTGCGACATGGAAAGGTGGTTGCGGACCAGGAAGGCGACCAGCCCGCCGTCGGCATCGTCTAACCCGTGGCCGCGGGAAAATCGCTGAACCTCTTCGGCCCCGAGCGCGGAGTGGTCGCCGCCGCGGCCCTTGGCGATGTCGTGAAACAGCGCGGCCACATAGAGCAACCAGTGCCGTTCGAGGCCGGCGATCAGGCGGCTGGCAAGCGGGTACTCCTGCGCGTGCTCCGGCATGGTGAAGCGTCGCAGGTTGCGCACCACCGCGAGCGTGTGCTGATCCACGGTGTAGACGTGAAACAGATCGTGCTGCATCTGGCCGACGACACGCCTGAACGGCGGCAGGTAGCGCGGCAGAATGTTGAGCATGAGCATGCGCCGCAACGCGTGCACGATGCCCTGGGGCTGTTGAAGGATTTGCAGGAAGGTCTGTTTGTTGACTGGATCGCGCCGGAAGTCGGCATCGATGAGGTGGCGGGAATGCCAGATTGCGCGCAGAACACGACCCGAGAGCTCATTGATGTCGGGGTGCTGCGCCATGACGAGAAAGACGCGCAACAACAGCGAGGGCTTGCGCTCGAACAGGTCGTCGCTGCGGATATCAAGCCTGTTTTGGTAGCGTACGAAGTCCTCGTCAATCGCGAGCGCGTCTTCCTCGTGCATCGGGAATAGCCGCTCTTCGATGTTTTGCACCAGCAGGATGTTGAGCTGCGTCACCAGGCGTGCGGCCCAGTAATACCGCTGCATGAGGATCTCGGAGGCGCGCCGCACGGGCGTCGCACTGATCCCGTAGACCTCGGCCAGCGTGTGCTGCACATCGAATAGCAGGCGGTCTTCGCGCCGGCGCGTCAGCAGGTGCAACTCGATGCGCAGGCGCCTGAAGGCGTTCTCAGCGCGCTTGAGGTCGCGGGCCTCGGCCGCCGTGAGCAACCCGGCACGCGCGATTTCCTGCCAGTTGTGGCCGAACCCGGCTGCGCGCGCCATCCACAGGATGACCTGCAGATCGCGCAGTCCCCCGGGCGACTCCTTGCAGTTGGGTTCCAGTGCGTAGGGGGTTTCCTGGTGGCGCGCATGGCGCTGCTGCATTTCGGCACGCTTTGCCTGGAAAAAATTGCGCGCATTCAGGTGGTCGTTCATGGTCTGCATGAAGCGCTGTGTCAGCACCCGGCTTCCTGAGATCCAGCGGGTTTCGAGCAGGGACGTTTCGACGGTGATGTCGCCACGGGCTTCCTCGACGCATTGCTCGATCGTGCGCACGCTGTAGCCGGGCTCGATGCCGATATCCCACATCGCGGCGACCAGCGCACTCAGGCCGGCTTCGTCCTCGGGCGAGGGCTCTACGGGCAGCAGGATCAGCAGATCGACGTCGGAGTAGGGGTAAAGCTCGCCGCGGCCGTAGCCTCCAACGGCGGCAAGCGCGGCGCCCTTTGGAAGCGGGCATACCTGCAACAGCGCCCCCAGGGCATGGTCGGCGCAGCGTCGCAGCGCGCGCAGGAGCTTGGCGGCACCGTGATCCGCGCGATAGGCGGCAATGGCCGCCTCGCGGTCCGCCTGCATCTGTGCGCGAATTCCGGCGAGCGCCGTGCTGCTCATGCCAGGCTCGTCATGAAGGCCGGAGGCGCGGGCATGCCATCCGAGATGGTGAGAACTTCATACCCCCGGTCGGTCACGAGAATCGTGTGCTCCCACTGGGCGGATAAACTGTGGTCGCGGGTGACGACTGTCCACCCGTCGGCGAGTTGGCGGATTTCCCGGCGCCCTGCGTTGATCATGGGCTCGATGGTGAAGATCAGGCCTGGCTCAAGGACCTCGCCGCTGCCGGGCTTGCCGTAGTGCAGCACCTGCGGGTCCTGGTGAAACTTCTGCCCGATCCCGTGGCCGCAGAATTCGCGCACGACGGAGAACCCCTGGTCCTCGGCATGGCGCTGAATGGCCGAACCGATGTCGCCAAGCGTGGCGCCGGGCCTGACGCGGGATATCCCTGTCCACATGCACTCGAAGGTGACGTCGGTCAGCCGCCGGGCCAGGATCGAGGGCTCGCCCACGCAGTACATGCGGCTGGTGTCGCCAAACCAGCCCTCCTTGATGATGGTGACGTCGATATTGAGGATATCTCCGTTTTTAAGCACCCGATCGCCCGGGATCCCGTGGCAGACCTGGTGATTGACCGAGGTGCAGATCGCGCCGGGAAAGGGCGGATATCCGGGAGGCGCATAGCCAACCGTGGCCGATTTGACCTTGAGTTCGTCGGTCAGGTACTCAAGGCAGAGTTTGTCGAGCGCGCCCGTGGTAATGCCCGGTTTGACATGCGGAGCGAGGAAATCGAGAATTTTTGCAGCGTCGCGGCATGCCGCCCGCATCCGGTCCAGATCCGCGGCGTTGGTGACTAAACCCATAGTGACTTGAATAGTATCGGTGAAAGATAGTAGAATTATAGGCTTACCTTGATTTCTGGCGGGTGCAATTCCACATCGCCAGCAGGTCAATGGTAGGTCATCAGGTAGGCAATAGAGCAGTCAACCAGGCAGTCCGGTCACTGGCAATCCGTCGGTGATGGCCTGTCAAATCGCGTGTTGCGCCACCAGGGTGCCAGGCCGAAAGCCGGGTGCAGGCGTAACGCAAGACCCAACCCTCGGAGCTTTGAATATGTCTCTCATGCGTGAAATGCTGGAAGCGGGCGTGCACTTCGGTCACCAGACCCGTTACTGGAACCCCAAGATGGCCCCCTTCATCTTCGGCCATCGCAACAAAATTCACATCATCAACCTCGAAAAGACGGTTGCCAATTTCCAGGACGCCACCAAGTTCCTGCGCCAGATCGCGGCCAAGGGCGGCAACGTTCTGTTTGTGGGCACCAAGCGCGCCGCGCGCGAACTCGTCGCCTCGGAAGCCGTTCGTGCTGGCATGCCTTTCGTCGATAGCCGCTGGCTTGGCGGCATGCTGACCAACTTCAAGACGGTCAAGAGCTCCATCAAGCGCCTCAAGGACATGGAAGTCATCGTGGCCGACGGTGGCACCGAGCGCATGACCAAGAAAGAAGCCCTGATGTTCCAGCGCGAACTCGACAAGCTGAACAAGTCGATCGGCGGCATCAAGGACATGAACGGTTTGCCCGATGCAATCTTCATGATCGACGTCGGCTACCACAAGATCGCCGTGGCTGAAGCCAGGGCTCTCGGGATCCCTGTCGTGGCAGTCGTCGACACCAACCACTCGCCGGATGGAATCGACTACATCATCCCCGGCAACGACGATTCGGCCAAGGCCATTGCGTTGTACGCGAAGGGCATCGCCGATGCCGTGATTGAAGGCCGTACACAGAACATCAACGGCCTGGTGGAAGAACTCGCCGAAGGCGAAGAGTTCGTCGAAGTCGATCAGGCGAAGGACTAATGCCCGCCTTGGCCCGCGCCAGGCGCGTGCCGGATCTTGAATGAACGCCTCGGCCTGGTGCCGAGGCGAATCTCAAATATTCTGGAGTGAAAATGGCTGAAATTACCGCCGCAATGGTCAAGGAATTGCGCGAAAAGACCGATGCGCCCATGATGGAGTGCAAGAAGGCACTGACGGAAGCCGCGGGCGACTTGGCCCGTGCCGAAGAAATCCTTCGCGTCAAACTCGGCAGCAAGGCCAGCAAAGCCGCAGGCCGTGTGACCGCCGAAGGCCTGATCGGCTTGTTCATTTCGCCCGACAGCAAGCAGGGCGCTGTCGTCGAAGTCAACTGCGAAACCGATTTCGTTGCCAAGAACGACGACTTTGTCGCGTTCGTCAATGGGCTGGCCCAGAAAGTCGCCACCAGCGACCTGGCCGATGTGGCGGCCTTGCTGGCCTCGCCGATGGGCAGTGGCACGGTTGAATCCACACGCGCCGGGCTCGTGGGCAAGATCGGCGAAAACATCTCTGTGCGCCGGTTCCAGCGCTTCGTGACGGCCAACAAACTCTCGAGCTACGTGCACGGCGGCAAGATCGGCGTGATCGTTGAGCTTGCCGGCCCCGATGAAGTGGGCAAGGATCTGGCGATGCACATCGCAGCGAGCAAGCCGCGCGCCATCGATGAAAAGGGCGTCCCGGCAGCCGACAAGGAAGCCGAGCGTTCTGTCGCCCGCCAGAAGGCAGCCGAGTCTGGCAAGCCGCCGGAAATCGTCGAAAAGATGGTTGAAGGCACTGTGCAAAAGTTCCTGAAGGAAGTCGCGCTCCTCTCCCAGCCTTTCGTCAAGAACGACAAGCAGTCCGTTGGCCAGATGCTCAAGGAGAAGTCTGCCTCGGTCAATGCGTTTGCGTTGTTCGTGGTGGGCGAGGGCATTGAGAAGAAAACCAGCGACTTTGCAGCCGAAGTCGCCGCTGCCGCCGCCGGAAACGTGTAAATTTTGTGTTCAAAAGCCGGGCGGCGCAGCAATGCCCGCCCGGCTTTCGTTTACAATTTTTAGTTGTTCTTGATCCATCGGAAAACGCCCATGACCAGCAGACCACATAAAAGAGTCCTTCTGAAACTGTCTGGCGAGGCATTGATGGGTGACGATGCCTACGGCATCAACCGGAGCACCATCGTGCGCATGACGGACGAATTGTCCGCAGTGGTCGCGACCGGAGTACAGCTGGCCATCGTCATCGGGGGTGGCAACATCTTTCGCGGCGT
>CAITPF010000083.1 GCA_903894155.1 uncultured beta proteobacterium
CACCCCAGCACCCGAGCGCCCATCCCGCACCCGCGACCCAGCCAGCCAGAACATCGGTCGGCCAATGAACGCCAAGGTATATCCTGCTCAGGCCAACAATAAACGTTAGCAACAGCGCCAGACTCATCACATAGATTTTGAGTTTGACCGGCGTCACCAGCCTGGCCAGCAAAGCACCCAAGGTCAGGTAAACAACGGCCGAAATCATAGCGTGCCCACTTGGAAAGCTCGCGCTTAAGACAAGGTCTCCATGTGAAAACAGATTCGGCCGCGGGCGGTCAAAGGCAGCTTTCAGGGCCATCGCGAGCAAGGCGCCACTTAACGAGGCGATCATCACGAAAAGCGACGCCCGGGTCTTGCCATCGAGCCACAGAAAGATGGTGACCGCAGCGACCACCAACCCCAAAACCGTCACGCTTCCCAGGGCGGTAATGTCCCAGGCGACTGACTCCAGCCAGAATGGCCCGAGTGCCATTGCCGGATCGTTCGGTAAGCGCAGCAACAAAAGTGTCGCGCGGTCAAAGGCTGCGATGTCACCTTGCACGACCTCCTCGGCCACCTCGATAAAGACCCAGATGGCGGCCATGAAGGAAGCAAGAAGCAATAGCGTCTTGGGCGCGACCTTTTTGCTCAGAGCCTTCACCGTTGTGCCTACCGACTAGAAGCGACAGCTTCGATCTTATTCCGAATCCCGGTCAAGGAGAATCAAGGCCAAACAACCTGCAGGCAAACCCGCAACCGGAATTGTGGCGCCTTGAAGGGGTCGTCGCAGAAGTCGCCACCAACCTAACTGTGTTGCAATCGAACTTGCATCGAATATTTAAACAGACTGGCCGGGTGAACCACTCGTGCAATTTCGAAAACGTCCTGATTTTTTCTGAGATAGCGGCGCGTAATCTCAAGTGCCGGACTGTTTCGCCTCACCTGCAGGTGCCTGGCTTCTTCAGCCGTCAGCGATACGGCGGCAATCTCCTGTCGAATTTCGGCAACCGTTTCGTTCAAATATTCCTCAAGGTGCGAAAATACCGTCCGACTCGTGTTCTTCCTTATTTGACGGATGGCTGCGCCAAACGCAGACGGAACAAAGATCTCGGAATAGGCGCCAACCGTTCCACCGATTCTCTCGCTTCGCATCGTGCGTATTTGCCACCAGTGCTCAGATTTCTTGCACCCGAGATACTTTGCCAACTTCGTATCCGCCACAATCTCCTTGATATCCAGAAGGTGCACGACAGTTTGCGCCGCATACTGGTGCAAATCAGATACCGAATTAAATGCAAAGTTGTAGCGCGACGTTACTTTTTCAGCCTGAATTTGGGTTCCGATCCCCTGATGGCTCGTCACCAACCCAACGGCGGCGAGGTTACGCAAAGCGGCACGAACCGTGTGTCGGCTCACGCCAAAAGCCTTGCCGAGTTCAGACTCGGAGGGCAGCAGATCACCGGTGCGGTACTTTCCGCCTTCAATTTGTGCCGAAATCGCCTCAGTAATCAGCGAATGCTTTGATTTGCGACTTTTGTGGATATCAACCGGCATGATCGAAAAAATAATCCATTAGACACTCTCTTTGGAGCCTACCCCAAAGTAAGCATCCACCACCGTTGGATCGTTCGCCAGCACTTCGGCGCTGCCCTCCATCTCAATGCTGCCATTTTCCATGACATAGGCGCGATCGGCGATCCTCAGCACCGTACGCACATTTTGCTCCACGAGCAGAATACTGACTCCCTGTTCGCGAATCAGGCTGATCGTCTCAAAGAGTTGCTTCACGATTGTGGGTGCCAGCCCCAGCGATGGTTCATCCAGCAGCAGCAAACTCGGCATGGCCATGAGTGCCCGACCGATTGCGACCATCTGCTGCTCACCGCCAGAAAGCGTCGAGCACAACTGGGACTGCCTATCTCGCAACTTTGGAAACAAGTCATAGACTTGCTGAAGATTTTTCTGACGACTCCCGCGCGCACGCTTGTTTGCCCCACCGACCAGTAGCGCGTCCTTGACCGAAAGCCCGGGGAAGAGTTCTCGCCCTTCGGGAACGCAGACCAACCCAGCCGCCACCAATTCGTGCGTGACAGGTGCGCGATATTCCTGCCCTCGGAATGCGATCGTTCCTGATTTCGACGGAATCAGCCCGCACACGCATCGCAGGGTGGTTGTCTTGCCTGCTCCGTTCGAACCGATCAACGCGACCATTTCGCCTTCGTCGACCTGAAACGACACATCGTGCAGGACCGAGAACATGCCGTAACCTGCTCTCAGGCCGTTCACCTCAAGAATTCTGGGCATCTCAAATTCCCATATAAGCGGCCTGCACGGCTGGCGAACTCATGACCGCCTCGGACGTGCCGTCTGCGATCATCCGGCCGCTGTCGAGACAGATGACGCGGTCTGACATCCGCTGGACGATTGCAAGAGAATGTTCAACGAGCAGGATGCCGACGCCACGTGCGTGAATCGTTTCGAGCTTTAGCGCCACGTCGTGCTGCTCCTTGAGGTTCAAGCCTGACATCACCTCATCAAGCAGCAGGTATTTTGGGCCTGTCGCGAGCGCCTTGGCAACTTCCAGGAGTTTCAGATCCGGAAGCGTCAGATACGCCGCGAGGAAATCCCGCTTCGGTGAAAGACCGACCTCATCGAGCGCCTCGCTCGCGAGTTGTGCCGCCTCGCGATACGATTTCGCGCGGCAGTACGCACCAACCATGACATTATCCAGCGCTGTCAAATCGCGGAATGGACGGACAATTTGAAAAGTTCTCGCGACGCCTTTGATCGCAACCCGATGGGCAGGAAGACCCGTCAACACTTCGCCATCGAGCGACACGGTTCCCTGGGAAGGGCGCAGAAACCCCGAAAGCACGGTAAAGAGTGTCGTCTTGCCGGCACCATTGGGCCCGATAATCGAAAGGATCTTGTCCCGTTCAATGTTGAAGCTCACGCCATCGACGGCCACCAGGCCGCCGAACTGCACTTTGATGTCACGCACCTCGAGCATTATGCGATCACCGTCAGTGATGCGTTAGTGTGATTCATGATCATTCGGTCAGACCCAGTAGCCGGGCGCGCCGATCGGCCCGGCGTCGCACCCACTCCCCGACCAGGCC
>CAITPF010000084.1 GCA_903894155.1 uncultured beta proteobacterium
CAGACGGACCCGCCCTTTACCGCGACCTGGACCGCGCAGCGCTTGATCGCGCCTATGATGCGCGCGCCACCGTGCCGGACATCGGACCATTCTTGCGCGCCTACGCAGAGCGCAGCGCACACGCGCGGCTTACCCTGCCCTGCATGACCGGCGTCGCATACGGAGATCACGAGGACGAGACCCTGGACGTCTTCCCGGGCAGTGGCGCATCGCCTGGGCCGGTATTTGTCTATCTGCACGGCGGTTATTGGCGCCTGCTGTCCAAAGACGACTCCAGTTTCATGGCGCCTGGCCTGACGGCAGCCGGCATGACGGTCGTGGCGGTCAACTATTCACTTGCGCCTGCTGTCACCCTCGAGCGGATCGTCGACCAATGCCGCCGGGCGATCGCCTGGGTCGGCCGCAATGCGGGCAGCCATCACGGCGACCCCGGCAGGATCATCCTCGCCGGCAGCTCGGCGGGCGGCCATCTGGCCGCCATGGCGCTATCGGAGGGCTGGCATGCGCGCTACGGGGTCGATCCCGGTGCCATTCGCGGGGCAGTGCTGTTAAGCGGCCTCTTTGACCTGACCCCGCTGGTTCACACGCACATCAATGCCTGGATGCGGATGACGCCCGAGGACGCCTGGCGCAACAGCCCGCTGATGCACCTTCCGGCCCGGGGCCCGGAAATCATCGTCAGCCATGGCGGCAACGAGACCGGCGAGTTCAAGCGCCAGTCCGCGCAATTCCTTGCAGCGTGGCAGGCGCGCGGGTTGTCGGGGCGGCATGTGGAGATGCCCCACACCAACCACTTCGACCTCCCCCTGGCCCTGGACGACGCCCGAAGTGCGTTGAATCAGGCGCTGGCCGGGCTCGCGCAACGCCTCTGACAGGCCCGCCGCCACCGACGCGGCGCGTTTCCCCGCCGCCCCCGCCTTGCCCCCGCGCCGCGCAAAACAGTGTGCCGTAAACAAGCGATAATGTGCGTTTTGCCCACCATCCCAATACGAGAGACGACATCATGGCGGTCAACCTGCATATTCCCTCCGACGATTCGGTCTTCCCGGTCGACGGCATCGAAATCGGCGTCACCGAGGCCGGAATCCGCAAGGCGGATCGCCGGGATCTGACCGTCTTCCGGCTGGCGCCGGGCACCGCAGTGGCCGGCGTATTCACGCGCAACCGCTTTCGCGCCGCCCCCGTCACGGTGTGCGAGCAGCACCTCGCAAGCGGCCAGCCGATCCGCGCGCTGGTGATCAACACCGGAAACGCAAACGCCGGTACTGGCGAACCGGGCATGCAGGCCGCCCGCCAGACGTGCGATGCGCTCGCCGCCCTGCTGCAGGTCGATCCGCGACAGGTCCTGCCGTTCTCGACGGGCGTCATCCTCGAGCCGCTCCCCGTCGATCGTCTCGTCGCCGGGCTTCCGGGCGCGATCGCCAACCTGTCCCCCGGCAACTGGGTGAGCGCCGCGCACGGGATCATGACGACCGACACGCTGCCCAAGATCCATTCGCAGCGATCGAGCCTGGCGGGCAAGCAAATCACAATCACCGGCATCAGCAAGGGCGCCGGGATGATCCGCCCCAATATGGCCACGATGCTTGGCTATCTCGCCACGGATGCCGGCGTCGCCGAGCCGCTGCTGCGCCAGATGGCCGTCGAAATCGCCGACGTGTCGTTTAACCGGATCACGGTCGATGGCGACACCTCGACCAACGACTCGTTCATCATCATGGCAACCGGCAAGAGCGGCCTGGTCGTCGACAGCGTCTCGCATCCGCAGTACCAGGCCCTGAAATCAGCGCTGGCCGCCGCCGCCGCCGATCTCGCCCAGAAGATCGTGCGCGACGCCGAAGGTGCAACCAAGTTCATGACCATCCGCGTCGAGCAGGCCGGATCCGTCGAAGAGGCCCTGAAGGTCGCCTACTCGGTCGCGCACTCGCCGCTGGTCAAGACGGCATTCTTTGCCTCGGATCCCAACCTTGGGCGCATTCTCGCCGCGATCGGCTATGCCGGCATTGACGATCTCGACGTGTCGGGCGTTCACCTCTGGCTGGGCGACGTGCTGGTGGCCACCCGGGGCGGGCGCAACCCGGATTACCAGGAGGCCGATGGCCAGCGCGTCATGAAAGAGGCCGAGATCCTGGTGCGCATCGCGCTGGGTCGCGGCAACGTCACCGAAACCGTGTACACCTGCGATTTTTCGCACGAGTACGTGAGCATCAACGCTGATTACCGATCCTGATGAGCACTCCCAATTCCGCGGGCAGCCCCGAAATCGCCGATCTTATTGCACGCGCGGCGCGTGTCCTTGCGCAACTCGAGGCGTGGCTTCCGCCTGCACCGCCCCCCGTCGACTGGGCCGCGCGGGCCTACCGCTGGCGCAAGCGCGGTGCCTCGCACGGCTGGCTCGACGCCATCGCGCACGTTTCCGTGATCCACACCGACGATCTGCAGCACATCGATCGCCAAAAGGGCGTCATCGAGCGCAACACGCTGCATTTCCTCGAGGGCAAGCCGGCCAACAATGTCCTGATGACGGGCGCCCGCGGCACGGGCAAGAGTTCTCTTGTCAAGGCGATGCTGGCGATGTTCGGCGACCGCGGGCTGCGCCTGATCGAAGTCGACAAAGCCGATATGTCCGATCTGCCGGACATCGTCGACCTGGTCGCGGGTCGCCCGGAAAAATTCATCGTGTTTTGCGACGATCTCTCGTTCGAGGAAGGCGAAGCCGGCTACAAGGCGCTGAAGTCCGTGCTTGACGGATCGGCCGCCTCGACAGGCAACAATGTGCTGATCTACGCGACCTCAAACCGCCGGCACCTCATGCCCGAATACATGAGCGAAAACCTGCAAGCCCAGCATCAGGCCGACGGCGAGATTCACCCCGGCGAAACCGTCGAGGAAAAAATCTCGCTGTCCGAACGGTTCGGCTTGTGGCTCTCGTTCTACCCCTTCCGGCAGGACGATTACCTCGATATCGTTTACCACTGGCTGCGCACGCTTGGCTGCGCCGAAAGCACCGTGACCGAGGCTCGCACCGAGGCCCTGCAGTGGGCGCTCGAACGCGGCTCGCGCTCGGGGCGCGTCGCGTGGCAGTTCGCACGCGACTGGGCCGCGCGCAATGCCTGAAAAAATCACCGATGTCGCGGTGGGCGTCATACTGCGCCCCGACGGCACGGTGCTGCTGGGCAACCGACCGGCAGGCAAGCCCTGGCCGGGTTGGTGGGAGTTGCCGGGCGGAAAGATCGAATTCGGCGAGTCGGTGATCCAGGCACTGGCCCGCGAACTGAACGAAGAACTTGGCATTCGGCTCACGCGTGCGACACCCTGGGTGACTTATGTGCATCGCTATCCGACGACCACCGTCCGGCTGGCGTTCTGCCGCGTGACCGGCTGGGAAGGCGAGCCCCGCGGCCTGGAGGGGCAGGCGCTGCGCTGGGTGGATCTGCGTCATGCGCATGAAACCCCGCAACTGCTGCCCGCGACCTACCCGCCATTGCGATGGCTGCAATTGCCGGATACTTACCTGATTTCATCAGCCGGGTCGCCCGAGGGCCTTACCGCATTTCTGGCCCGTCTCGACGATGCACTGGAAAATGGCCTGAAGCTGTTGCAATGGCGCGAGCCGGGTTGGCCTGGTGGCCCGGGGTCAGCCGACCTTCACGCCGCGCTGCACGAGACGTGCAGGCGATGTCACGCAAAGGGGGCGCGGGTCCTGGTCAACAGCGCGCATCCCCGGGGCTGGTGTGATGAGGCCGACGGCTTGCATTTGCGCGCTGCCGATGCGCTGGTCATGCAATCGCGCCCGGAGCTGGGTATTGGAAAACTACTGGGCGTTTCGACGCATGACCAGGCGCAGCTGGATCACGCACGACAGCTGGCGGTCGATTTCGCGGTGCTCGGGCCGGTGCTTCCCACTGCTTCCCACCCGGGGCATCCCGGGATCGGCTGGGAAGAGTTCGGAAGACTCAACGAACTGGCGGGCATGCCCGTTTACGCGCTGGGCGGTCAGTCGCACGAAACGCTTGCGCATGCGCAATCACTCGGTGGTCAGGGGATCGCCGGGATCCGGAACATATTTCCCTGATCTGTCGAGCTTGCGGATATCCGGCTCTGTCCAGCCTCCGCCCAGCGCGACGATCAACTGCACGCTCGCGGCAAGACGATTTCCCAACAGGGTGACGTAACTGTTCTCGTTGTTCAGCGCCGTATTCTCCAGCACGGCCACGCTGAGGTAATCGACGATTCCCTGGTCATACTGGTTCTTCGTTAACTGCGCAGCCTCGCGTGCCGCAAGGACAGCTTCCCACTGCACTTTTTCTTCCTGCTCGAACACGCGCAGCTGTACCAGCGCATTCTCGACCTGCTGCAGTGCCTGAAGCACCGTGAGACGATAGGTGGCAGCCGATACGTCGAAGAGCGCGCGGTTCTGGTCGATCAGCGCCTGGCGCGCGCCGCCGTCGAATATCGTCTGGGCGAGCAACGGCCCCAGGGCCCAGAACTGCGACGGGAAACCAAACCAGTTCAGATAGTCGTTCGACCGGTAGCCACCCGTCGCGTTCAGGGTCAGGCTCGGGAACCATGCCGCCGTTGCGACGCCAATCTGGGCATTTGCAGCCGCAGCCAGGCGTTCGGCATTGGCGATATCGGGGCGCTGCTGCAACAGACGCGCCGGCAGCACAACCGGAACCACAGGCGTCTTCAGCGCAAATGGCGCCGGCGCGATCGATAACTGCGAAGGCGGCACCCCGAGCAAGACCGCGATCGCGTTCTCCAGCAACGCGCGCTGCTGCTGGGTATCAATGAGCTGTGCCCGAGTGCTTTCGAGCTGCGTGCGCGCGACAGCAACGTCGGCCCTGCCGACAACGCCCGCGTCGAACTTGTTCTGTGTCAGTGTGAGGGAGCGTTCGTACGAGGCGACCGCAGAGCCGAACACGCGCGCACGCTCATCGACGATGCGCAGCTGTATGTAGGTCAGTGCCAGCGTGCTTTGCGCGGTCAGCCGTGCGCCGCCGATCGACGCGGCCAGCGCGTCCATGTTGGCCTGCTGGGATTCCATGTTGCGGCGAACCGCACCCCAGATGTCGATCGTCCAGCTCGCCTGGCCGGTCGCGCCATAGGTTGTCATGGCCGTAGACGAAACCACGCCTGCAGCGCTGGTCGCCGAGCCTCCGGACCGGTTGGCGTTGCCGCTCGCCGTGACAGTCGGCATCAGAGGCGCGGTCGCACTGGCGAGCAATGCAATTGCCTGTCGGTACTTGGCCTCTGCCTGCGCGATATTCAGGTTGTCGACATCGACGCGCCGCATCAGGTCATCGAGCAAAGCGTCCTGATAAATGTCCCACCAGGAGCCCTTGGGCCTGGAGGCCATCGAGGGATCGGCAAGCTCCCACCCGGTCGCCTTGTAGCCTGCGCCGTAATCCACCGGCGGCTTGACGAAATCCGGCCCGACCATGCACCCCGCAAGGGCGAGCGCCAACAGACAGGCCGCCATGGTCTTGCCGGCCTTCGTTGCGAAGCCAGCCAATGGATTGTTACGCATGCGCATCATGTGTTGATGGAGTCTCGTGAGCGGGGAAGGTTCGGTCCCGTTTCGACTGCGAACGATTCTGGAGCCGGTGATGCAGGCGATCAAGATAAAGGTACACCACCGGCGTCGTGTAAAGGGTCAGCAGCTGGCTGACGAGCAGGCCACCCAGGATGGTGATCCCGAGCGGCTGGCGCAACTCGACGCCCGCGCCGCTCGCAAACACGAGCGGCAACGCTCCGAAAATCGCGGCGCACGTTGTCATCAGAATGGGTCTGAAGCGCGTCATGCACGCCAGGTGGATGGCCTCCGATGGCTTCATCCCCTGGTTACGCTCTGCGGCGAGGGCGAAGTCCACCATCATGATGGCGTTCTTCTTGACGATTCCGATCAGAAGGAAAACGCCGATGAGCGCGATGAGCGTGAAATCCGTGCGGCAGAGCAGGAGCGCGAGAAGCGCGCCGATACCCGCCGAGGGCAGCGTGGAAAGGATCGTGAGCGGATGGATCAAGCTCTCATAAAGTATTCCAAGCACGATGTACATCGTGATGAGCGCGGCCAGTATCAGCAGGGGCTGGTTCGCCAGCGCCTTCTGGAACATCTGCGCGGTTCCCTGGAATCCGGCCTGGATCCTGTCGGACGGCAGGTTGATTGCCGCCACGGCCTGGTCAATCGCCGCCGTCGCCTGCCCGAGCGTCACACCGGGCGCGAGGTCAAACGAGATGGTGTCTGCAGCGAACAAGCCCTGGTGATTGACCGAGATCGGCGAATTGGTGTTTTCAAAGCTGGCAAACGCGGAAAGCGGAACGCGTGCGCCCTTGTTGTTCATGACATACACATCTTCCAGAGACTCCGGCCCGATCGCATGACGGGGAGCGACGCCGAGCACGACGCGATACTGGTTGAGTGGCCGGTAGATCACTGAAATCTGTCGCTGGCTGAACGAGTTGTTCAGCGCGGCGGAAATCGTCGCCATCGAAACACCCAGGCGCGAGGCCGCCTCGCGATCGACCACCACGCCGGTTTCACGTCCCTTATCCTCGACATCGTTGTCGACGTCCACCAGCTCCGGCAGTGCGGCCATCGCCTGCTGCACTTTTGGCATCCACTCCTTCAGGTCTGCCAGGTCGGATGACATCAGCGTGTATTGATAGGTTGAGCTTCCCTGCCGTCCACCGGCGCGAATATCCTGGGCAGCCATCAGGTAAAGGCGCGCACCCGGCATCGAATTGAGCTTGGGCCGCAGGCGGTTGATCACTTCCTGCACCGAAATTTTGCGCTCGACAAACGGTTTGAGCTGGACCAGCAGGAAGCTGCTGGCCCCCCCGCCCTGGCCGCTGGCGTACGCGGTCACCGTGTCGACGGCCGGATCGGCGAGCACCAGCTTGCGAAAATAATCCAGCTTGGGCTTCATGGCGCCGAAGGATGTTCCGGAATCGGTGGCGAAGAATCCGATCATCGTGCCGGTGTCCTGCAGGGGGAACAAGCCCTTGGGAATGACCGTGTAGAGGTATACATTCAGCCCGATCGTGGCGAGCAGGAGCAGCAGCATGATCCGACCGTGGCGCAACGCCCAGTGCAGCGATCTCGAATATGCCTCCATCACCCGGCCAAGCCAGGCGTCCAGGCGCTTTTCAATCGCGACAACGCCCGGACGCGTTCCGGCGGTGTCACCCTCGGCCGTACGGCGCTTAAGCAGCTGAGCGGCCATCATCGGCGTCAGCGTCAGGGATACGAACATCGAAATCAGGATCGCGACGGAGAGCGTGACTGAAAATTCGCGAAATAGCCTGCCAGGCAACCCGCCCATCAACAGGATCGGGATGAAGACCGCGATCAGGGAGATACTCATCGAAAGGACGGTGAACCCAACCTCCCGCGCACCACGCATCGCCGCGCGTCGAGGGTCCTCCCCCCGCTCAAGATGACGAATGATGCTTTCGACCACGACGATCGCGTCATCGACCACGAACCCCGTCGCGATGATGAGCCCCATGAGGGACATCGCATTGAGCGAAAAATCGAGCAGGTACATCACGCCGAACGTCCCGATCAGCGAGACCGGAACGGCCACGGTCGGAATCAGCGCTGCGCGCCAGTTACGCAGGAACACCAGCACGACCATCATCACAAGGCCCGTGGCGATGACCAGCGTCTTCTCTGCCTCGAACACGGAAGCGCGGATGCTGGGCGTGCGATCCTGTGCCACGTCGAGGTTGACGTCAGCCGGCAGGATTGCCCGTAGCAAGGGCAACTCCTTGCGGACCTGGTCGACTGTCTTGATGATGTTCGAATTGGCCTGGCTTCGCACCAGAACCAGGATCGCCTGGCGCGCGTTGAAGTACCCGATGTTGTAGATATCCTCGACCCCGTCCTCCACGCGGGCAATGTCCGAGAGGCGAACCGGCGCGCCATTGCGCCAGGCGATCACCAGGGGCCGGTACTGCTCCGCACGGACCAACTGGTCGTTGGCCATGACTTGCCAGCGGTAATCGTCGTTCTCCACCATGCCCTTGGGCGACATGGCATTGGAAGAGGCGATCGCGGTGCGCACCGCGTCAAGCGAGATCCCGTACTGTGACAGCGCGTCCGGATCCAGGTCGATACGCACCGCAGGCATCGAACTTCCGCCGATGATCACCTCCCCCACGCCCGCAATCTGTGAAAGCTTTTGCTGAACGATGCTGGTGGCAATATCGTAGAGCTGGCCCTGCGAAAGGCTGTCCGAGCTAAGCGCCAGCGTGACGATCGGAGCGGAGGACGGATTGACCTTGCGGTAGGTCGGATTGCTGCGCAAGCCCGCAGGAAGCAAGGCTCGCGCCGCGTTGATCGCGGCCTGCACGTCCTTGGCCGCGCTGTTGATGTCGCGCCCCAGGTCGAACTGGACGGTAATGCGGGTAGAGCCCACCGAATTGCGAGAGGTCATTTCGGTGACGCCTGCGATTGTTCCCAGGCTGCGTTCAAGCGGCATCGCCACCGAAGACGCCATGACTTCGGGGCTCGCGCCCGGCATCCGCGCCGTCACCGAAATGATGGGCACTTCGAGCTGGGGCAGCGGCGCCACGGACAGCAGCGAGTGCCCGAGCCACCCCGCGAGGACGACCGCGACCCACACCAGCGTCGTGGCGACTGGCCGAACGATGAAGACGCCGGAAATGCTCATGTGAGCTTCCCCTGCGCGCCGGATTCACGGGGCGCGCGCAAGCGGTCAAAGTAGAGGTAGATGACCGGCGTCGTGAAAAGGGTCAGTACCTGGCTCACCAGCAGACCACCAACCATGACGAGCCCCAGCGGCTGGCGCAACTCGGCGCCGGTGCCGGTGGCGAGCATCAGCGGCACGGCACCGAACAAGGCGGCCAGCGTGGTCATCAGGATCGGCCTGAATCGCAGCAGCGCCGCCCGGTGAATCGCTTCGCGCGGCGCCATGCCCTGCTTGCGCTCGGCATCAAGCGCGAAATCGATCATCATGATGGCGTTCTTCTTGACGATCCCGATCAGCAGGATGATGCCGATGATGCCGATCATGTCGAGTTCGCGACGCGTCACCAACAGCGCGAGCAATGCCCCGATCGCAGCCGAGGGCAAGGTCGACAGAATCGTCACAGGGTGCACGAAGCTTTCATAGAGGATGCCGAGCACGATGTACATCGTGACGATAGCGGCCAGGATGAGCAGCAGCGTGCTCGAGAGTGACGATTCGAACGCCTGGGCGGCGCCCTGGAACCGGACCTGGATGCCGACGGGCATATCGAGCTCGCGCTGCGCGGCGTTGATCGCGTCCACGGCATCCGATAGCGAGCCGCCTTGCGCGAGATTGAACGAGATCGTGACCGCGGGAAACTGCCCGATCCGATTGATCACCTGGCTGGCGCGCCCCTCCGACACCTTGACGAGGCTGCCCAGCGGGACTGGCTTGCCGCTGCTCGTTTGAACAAAAATCGAGTCGATCGCGCTGGCGTCGCGCCTGAATTGCGGCGCGACCTCGACCACCACACGATACTGGTTCGATTGCGTAAAGATCGTCGATACCTGGCGCTGCCCGAAGGCATCGTAGAGCGCATCGTCGATCGCATTGGTGGTGACGCCGAGCCTGGCTGCCGCCTCGCGGTCGATCTCCACATAGGTCTGAAGCCCCTCGTCCTGCAGGTCGTCAGCGACATCCGCGAGTTCGGGGATTTGACGCAACCGCTCGACCAGGCGAGGCACCCATTGCCCCAACAGCTTCGCATCCGGATTTTCGAGCGTGAGCTGGTACTGGGTCCTGCTGACACGGTCCTCGATCGTCAGGTCCTGGATCGGCTGAAAGTAGAACTTCAGGGCCGTGACGCTGGCCGTCGTCTGCTGCAGCCGCCGGATCACCTTCATGACGTCGTCGCTTCGGTCGGCATGCGGCTTGAGCGTGATCTGCATCCGGCCGGTATTGAGCGTCGCGTTGGTTGCATCGACGCCGATAAACGAAGACACCGCAGCCACGTCGGGATCCTGCAGCAACAGCTTGACGGCATCCTGTTGGCGGCTGGACATTTCCTTGAACGACACGTTGGCGGGCGCCTGCGTGATCACCTGGACCAGACCGGTATCCTGCTGCGGGAAAAATCCCTTGGGAACCATGACGTAGAGCAATGCGGTGACCGCGAACGTGGCGACGGCGACCATCAGCGTCAGCCGCTGATGATTAAGGACCACCGTCAGTGCCCGGTCATAGGCGGAGATCAGGCGGTCGATCAGTTCGCCAGCCCAGCGCACGAAAGCCCCGTGGCGCTCCTCGTGGCCGGCCCGCAGCAGGCGCGAGCACATCATGGGCGTCAGTGTCAGTGAAATCAGCAGCGACAAAATGATCGACACCGCCAGCGTGATGGCGAACTCCCGGAAGAGGCGCCCGACGACTTCCGTCATGAACAGCAGCGGGATGAGCACGGCGATCAGCGAAAACGTGAGCGAGACGAGTGTGAAGCCAATTTGGGCAGCACCCTTGAGCGCGGCGTTCAAGCGGCTTTCGCCCGCCTCGATATAACGCGCAATGTTCTCGATCATCACGATCGCGTCGTCCACCACGAAACCGGTCGCGATGGTCAGCGCCATCAGCGTCAGCGTATTGATGCTGAAACCGGCCAGGTACATGACCCCGAAGGTGCCCACGAGCGAAAGCGGCACGACAACGCTGGGGATTGCCGTCGCGGTCAGTGTGCGCAAAAACACGAAGGTAACGAGCACCACCAATCCGATGGCGATCAGCATTTCGCGCTGGACGTCGCGCACCGACTCCCGGATCGTCTGGGTGCGATCGGACATGATCCTGATGTCGATATTGGCCGGCAGCGCCTGACGAAGCTGCGGCAGCAGTTGCCGGATCCGGTCGACGACCTCGATCACGTTGGCCCCGGGCTGGCGCTGCACATTAAGCAGCACCGCCGGGGTCTGGTCGGCCCATGCAGCAAGCCGCACGTCCTCCGCACCAACTTCCACCACGGCAACGTCGCCGAGCCGCAGCGGCGCCTTGTTCCGGTAGGCCAGCACCAGGTCGGCATAATCGCTGGGCGATTTGAGCTGGTCGTTGGTATTGATGGTCGTCGAACGCAGCGGGCCGTCCAGCGTCCCTTTCGGCTGGTTGACATTGGCGGCCACGACTGCGGCGCGCAATTCGGTCATCGTCAGACCAGCCGCGGCCAGCGCCTGTGGATTGGCCTGAATGCGAACGGCAGGCCGCTGGCCGCCCTGGATCGTCACAAGCCCGACCCCAGGCACCTGGGAAAGCTTCTGGGCGACCCGCGTGTCGACCAGATCGCGCACCTGGGGCAGCGGCACCGTTGCCGACGAGATCGCCAGGGTCACCACCGGGGCATCCGCCGGGTTGACCTTGTTGTAAATGGGAGGAATCGGCAGATCCTTCGGCAACAGGCTGAAGGAGGCGTTGATCGCAGCCTGTACCTGTTGCTCCGCCACGTCGAGCGGCAGCTCAAGGATGAATTGCAGCGTAATCACCGACACGCCGGCCGAACTGCTGGAGGACATCTGCTTGAGCCCCGGCATCTGGCCAAACTGGGTCTCAAGCGGGGAGGTCACCAGCGCGGCCATGACATCCGGGCTCGCTCCCGGGTAGAGGGTCGACACCTGGATCGTCGGGTAGTCGACCTCGGGCAGCGACGATACCGGCAACCAGCGGTAGGCCAGGATTCCGGACAGCAACAGCGCCACCATCGCCAGCGTCGTGGCGACCGGGCGAGAGATAAACGGACGGGACAGGTTCACGGCCTTGGAGCGGCGCTTGGGTTGACTGGCGCGTCTTTGCGGCCTGAGCCGACCCCGCCGCCGGCGTCGGACGGGGCAGCGTCATCGCCGATCACCCGGATCTTGGAACCTGCGCGCAGGCGATCGGTGCCCTCAAGCACGATCCGGTCCCCCACTGCAACGCCCTCAATAATCTGCGTACGGTCGCCCGAGCGCGCACCGATCTTGACCGGTCGAACCGCCGCCGTGCCATCGGCGGACACCACGTACAGGAAGGCGCCCTGGCTCCCCTGCTGGACCGCAGCCGAGGGGACCGTGAGCGCGTTCGACACCCTGCGCACGAGGATGCGGACATTGACGAACTGGTTCGGAAACAGAGCATCCGTTTCATTGGCAAACTCTGCCTTGAGCTTGAACGTGCCGGTCGTCACGTCGATCTGGTTGTCGGCGGTCAGCAACATCCCCTGGGCGAGAAGGCGGGTATCGGCGCGATCGTAGGCATCCACGCGCAAGGTTTTGCCCGCCAGAACAGGCTCGCGCACGGCAGGCAACTCACTCTCGGGCAAGGTAAACACCACGGCGATGGGCTGGGTTTGCGTGATCACGACGATGCCCTGCGGGTCGTTGGTCACCAGAAGGTTGCCGATATCGACCTGACGCAGGCCCAGCCGGCCGGGGATGGGTGCGGCGATCCTGGTAAAGTCCAGTTGAAGTTGTGCGTTGTCCACGGCGGCCTTGTCGCTCTGGATCAATCCCGCGAACTTTGCGACGAGAGAACGCTGGGTATCCACCAGTTGCACCGCGATCGACTGCTGCGCGTGCAGCTTTTCGTAGCGCTGCAGGTCAAGCTTGGCGTTTTCATACTGAGCCGTGTCCTGCGCCAGCGTGCCCTTGGCTTGGTCGAGCGCCACCTGGAAAGGACGAGGGTCGATGCGCGCGAGCAGATCGCCCTCCTTCACGCGGTCGCCTTCCTTGAACGGGATTTCGATCAGCTGCCCTTGTACGCGGCTGCGGATGGTGACGGTCGCGTAGGCCGTGACAGTCCCGAGCCCGCGCAGGAAAATATCCAGATCCTGGACTTTGGCCGTCTCCACTTTGACCGGAACCGGCGGCGTCATGCCCCCCGGGGGGCCCTTGGCGGAAGTGCGCGCGGCATCGCCTCCCTGATACCACCAGTACCCTGCTCCGACTACCAGCAGAATGGCCGCGGCCCAGACAAGGTTCCGTCTCGCGGCCGATCCTGCCGAAAAGCGATCGAACATGACAATCCCATCACGAATAGACTGCGGTCATTGTCGCGCAAGACGGGTTCGGGTGCACGGCAACAAGGCCGGGCTGAAACACCGCGCAACAACCTGTGAAGTCCTAAAGCGCGCAGAGCGCCATCTGGAACGGGATATCGCCGGAAACCGCCTGGGGCTTGTGTTCGCCGCCCTGGGCGGCAAAGCGGATCCAGACCATGTACTTATTGGCGCTGATTTCCGGGAATGTGCCGATCGACTCGTCGACCCATACCCGCAATAGCTGGAACACCTTGCCGGCGAGCATTTGCTGGAATGCGCCCTGTTGGGCGACTTCCGCGGTGCGTTCTCCTGATTCCCGCAACAGGCGCAGCACGATCGCGATGCCCGCCTGCAAAGGCATAAGCGCCGCCATCCAGCGTTGCAAGTCACCGCAGCGCTCAGCACCGGGCCGGTACTGCCAGGCATGAAACGAGGGCATGTCGACTTGCGTGCCGCCACCCGGTACGGCAAGACGGCCTCGAAGACTGGTCAACCACTCATTTTCCCTGAGTGCCTGGCCTGTCTTGCCCATGGCGGAAAGATTGGTGACCGCCTGCTCGATTTCATCGAGCATCGAGCTCAGCACACGGGCCTCGACGCCAGGGTGATCCCGCAACGAGGAAAGCACGAGCCGCTGACGCTCCAGATCCTGCAGAACGGAGCCCTTCATGTCGGTTCGTTCGGTCGCGTCAAGCAAGTCAAAGAGAACCGACAGGGCGACCTGGTGCATGCGCGGATCGCCCGGCTGGGCGAAGAACATCAGGCGATCAAACAGCGACTCGAGGCGCATCAGCGCCCGGACTCGCTCATTGAAGGGATATTCGAAAAGGATCACTGTTGCCCGATACCGAAAGGATGGACTGCGTTGGGTTTTGGAACCGATCCTGCAAGGTTACACCAGGCCTTGTGCAAGACCAACACCTGTCTTTCCAGATCTTCGAGCGAAGTCGTGACGTCATTGACGATGACATCGTCCGCCAGGGCCAGCCGCTCGGCCCGCGCCGCCTGGGCCGCGAGGATGCGCCGCACGGTATCGGGCGGGATGCCGCTGCGATTGCCAACCCGTGCGATCTGGGTGGCCTCGTCGCAATCGACAACGCACAACCTGTCGATTCGATCGAGCCACCGGCCCGATTCGACCAGCAACGGCACGACGAACACTACGTACAAACCCTGTGCGCGCGCAGCCTGGCGAACGACTTCGTCGCCGATCAGCGGATGCAGGATCGCCTCCAGCCGACGCCGCTGGCCGGGATCGGCGAACACCTTCTCGCGCATGGCGTTGCGATCAAGCGCCCCGGTCGCGTCGATGACCAGTGGACCGAACTCGGCGCGAATCGGCTCGATTGCCGCACCGCCTGGCGCTGTCAATGCATGCGCGATCAAATCGGTATCAATCACCGTCGCGCCCCATCCGGCGAGCAGATTGGCCACTTGCGTCTTTCCTGACCCGATCCCACCGGTCAAACCCAGCCTGAGTTTTCCAATATCTCCGAACCCCAACTCGCACCTCGTAAAAATCGATCACACACAGCCCACCGTACTGCCCGGACAGCGAGCACCCTGCCAGCAGGGTAGAGAATAGCCGTATTCGCCGAATATCGTCCAAGCGGCCTGTGGCATATCGTGCCCATAAATATGCACGGTCGTGGGCAAATGCGTAGAATGTAACCGGTGGGTCAACCTTCAGGACGATTGAATTGGGAAGCATGTCATGCGTGAAATAAACCGATCTGATAATGCCGCGGGACGACGGATTCTCGGCTGCGCTGGGCTAGCCACGCTGCTGGCCGTGGCGGGGTGCGCCGAACAAATGGCCCAGATGCGCGAGCCCGGCTTTTACGACCCGCCTCCCGCCAGTTCGACCACAGATGCGATGGCAAGAGCCAATGCAGAGCATTCCCTGGGAACGCTTCGGGCCCCCAACCAGATTCAGTTCGACCTTCGCCCGAATCAGGCGCAGGCGGCCAATGCGCCGGTCGCGCCG
>CAITPF010000085.1 GCA_903894155.1 uncultured beta proteobacterium
ATCCAGTTCCATCATGTCTGACGCCAACCTGCACCCAACCATCGACAACCTCCACGTTGCCGAATTCAATCCGTTGCCCACGCCGGACGCAGTGATCGCCCGCTTGCCCCTGCGCGCGCAGGCGGAAGTCACCGTCCGCGCGGGCCGTGAGGCCCTCAACGACATTCTCGACGGTAAAGATCCACGCCACTTCGTGGTGGTGGGGCCGTGTTCGATCCATGACCCGGTCGCTGGTCTGGATTACGCCAGGCGCCTGAAGGCGCTCGCCGACAAGGTTTCGGATACCCTGCTGCTGGTGATGCGGGTCTATTTTGAAAAGCCGCGCACGACGGTCGGCTGGAAAGGCTACATCAACGATCCCGATATGGATGACTCGTTCCGGATCGACGAGGGCATGGTGCGCGCGCGTGAATTTCTGCTCGCGGTCAATGAGCTCGGCCTGCCAGCGGGTACTGAGGCCCTGGATCCGATTTCCCCCCAGTATCTGGGCGACCTGATCGCCTGGTACGCCATTGGCGCGCGCACCACCGAGTCGCAGACGCATCGCGAAATGTCGTCCGGCCTGTCGAGCCCGGTCGGCTTCAAGAACGGAACCAACGGCGATGTCTCGATTGCCGTCAACGCGATCCTCTCGGCGTCACGACCACATCGTTTTCTTGGTATCAGCGGCGATGGCAGGGTATCGATCGTTCGCACGACCGGCAACACCTACGGCCACCTGGTGCTGCGCGGCGGGGACGGCCGTCCCAATTACGACACCGTCTCGGTCTCGCTGGCCGAGGAGAGCATGCGGCGTGCCAAGCTCACGCCGAACATCGTGATCGACTGCTCGCATGCCAACAGCTTCAAGAAACCCGAGCTGCAACCGCTCGTGCTGGCGGACGTCGTGAGTCAGATCGTGGGCGGTAACCGATCCATCCGGGGAACCATGATTGAGTCGAATCTCGTCGCGGGCAACCAGCCAATCCAGGCCGATCGATCGAAGATGACCTACGGATGCTCCGTGACCGACGGTTGTGTTGATTGGGCAACGACCGAGACGATGATCCTCGAGGCGGCAGAACGCCTGCGCCCGGTTCTCGCCGTGCGCCGCTAATCGGGAGTTTCGGGCGTCTCGGCGTCTGGCGGCGCGCCGTTTGCAAATGCGCGCACCAGGTCTGAATGCTGCCCGAGCGTGGGCGCGGCAAACGGCTGCGGTCCGGGTGTGCGGCCAAAGCGGATCGTGCGCTTGAGGCCGCGGTAGCCCCCCACCACCGGGTGTTCGAAGTGCATGATCATGTCCTGCGACTGCACTTGCGGATGGTCGAACATATCCTCGACGGTGCGGGCGGCGGCGCACGGGACTTCCTCGCCAAAGATCGCCTCCCATTGCAGCGCCGTGCGGGCGTTGAGCGCTGCATGTAGCTGCGGGACGATTTCCGACTGATGCGCTGCGCGCTTGCGCACGGTGTCGTAACGCTCGTTGGCCCCGAGCGCGTCGAGCCCGACCTTGGCGCAAAGCGCCTTCCAGAAATGCGGTGTGTTGGCCGAAATATAGAGGTACCCGTCACCCGTCGGATGAATGCCGGTTATTCCGCCCGACCGCATGTCGCGACCGACGTCGCGCGGCTCATTGTCGGCCCAGACGAGTCGCGCCGATTGAAGCGTCAAGGCTGCGGCGAGCAGCGAGATGCCGACTGCCTGCCCCACGCCGCTTTTTTCACGTTCGTAAAGCGCGGATGAAACCCCGGCCGCTACCATCGCCGAGGCGTAATAGTCGACGATGGATCCGTAGAGCACTTCCGGCGGGCCCTCCTTCTTGCCCTGCATCGCGCACATCCCGGTCATCGTCTGCAACACCTGGTCGTAGCCGGCCTTTTCGGCCAGAGGGCCCGTGTCCCCGTAACCACTGACTGCGCAGTAAATGAGGCGTGGATTCACGGCGCGCAACTGGTCGTATCCGATGCCAAGCCGCGGCGGTACGCTGGGCCTGAAGTTGTGCACCAGGACATCCGCGCTGCGCACGAGCGCCATCAGCGTATCGAGATCGGCCGCTTGTTTCAGATCGAGCACGACTCCGAGCTTGCTGCGGTTGACCCCCAGGAATGCCCGGCTCTCTGTCGCAAGCGTTGACGGATACTTGCGCAGGTTGTCGCCGATCGGAGGCTCGATCTTGATCACTTCGGCACCCTGGTCAGCCAGCAGCGAACAGCCGTAAGGGCCCGCGATATAGGCTGAAAGATCCAGCACGCGGATGCCGGAGAGCGGGCCTGGCCGGCCCTCGCGCCCGGGCAGAGCGCCCGCGCCCGGGTTGTCGTTTGTTTGAGTCATCGTGTGTTTCACTCGGGTTGGATGTCCGCGGCGGCGGCGACCTGTTTCCAGCGTGCGATTTCATCGTCAAGGTGACGGGCGAATTCGGCTGGGGTCATTGCCGAAGGCTGCGCGCCCTCACGCAGGAAGAACGCTTTCATTTCATTACCGCCCACGATCTGTCCGATCTTCGCGTTGAGCTTGTCGACAATCGCCACCGGCGTGCCGGCGGGCGCCAGTACGCCCCACCACAGGTCGACGGCCGCCCGCTGCAGCCCGACTTCGTCCAGGGAGGGCAAGTCTGGCGCGACAGGGGATCGACCAACCGTGGAGACGGCAAGCGCGCGGATCTTGTCGGCATGAACCTGCGAAAGCAGTGAGGGGGCGCTTGCGAACAGCACATCGATTTGCCCGCCGATCAGGTCAGTTACGGCGGGGTTCATGCCCTTGTAGGGAACGTGCGTGAGTTTTACGCCTGCCGCGTCCGCAAAAAGTTCGGTCGCGAACTGATTGATGCTGCCCACGCCCGACGTGCCGTAATTGAGCTTGCCGGGATTCGCCCGGCCATAGACGATCAGGTCGTTCAGTGTTTGAAACGGCGTGTGCTTGCTGACGGTGATGAGCATCGGCCCCTTCGCGAGCATCGCCACGGGGGCAAAGCTGCGCAGCGCATCGTACGGCAGGTTGGTTCGGATGGCCGCTCCCGTGGTGAATGTCGACGAAAGCACCACGAGCGTGTAGCCATCCGGCGCTGCCTTGGCGGTGAGGGCGTTGGCCAGGATGCCACCGGCGGCGGGCTTGTTTTCGACCACGACTGGCTGTCCCCACGCCTCCTGGAGCCCCTTGGCGATCGTGCGCGCGAAGACGTCGTTCGATCCCCCGGGGGCGCTGCCAACCAGTAGTGTGATCGTGTGCGTCGGGTATTGCGCCTGCGCGTCGGCCCGGTTTGCCCACAGGCTCGCCGCGGTTGCGCAGGCAAGCGTCAGGGAAGCGGCGAGGGCTGCGCGTGTTGCCGCGCGACGCGGCACCTGGAATCGTTGAAGTGTCATGGAAGTCGGGCGCGCAGGGCGCGTGGCGAGAAAAGAACGGGAATCGGAATATCAGGCGCCATGGATGCGGAAAAAATCCGACAAGTGATGTTGTTCGAATGCTTCGCTGGACCAGTCGCATGGCAGCAAACTGGCCGCATCGAGCCAGCGGTAGATCTGGGCGTCGACCCGCTCGCCACCGGGCAGGGTGACCACGGCCCGCTGGCGCGCGTATTCATCGCCTTCAAACCGGTCCAGTCGTCGCATCGCGTCTTCATCCAACCCCATCCAGAGAACGCCCTCGATGCTGGCGCCGATCGCCGGTACAGCGCCCGGATAGGACCTGCCCCGGATCGCGTGCCGTGACCAGCCCGCTAGGCGCGTCCTGAGGCACCGCGGGCTCGAGAGCGTCACGGGCCCGAAAACCTCCGGATACATGAGTGACCCGTAGGTGAAGACATTCGTCATGCAGAATTCCAATCGTGCGATTGTCGTTATCGTACCCGTCCGGACGGTTCGGGTACCACTTTGGCCACCTGTTTGGCGCCAACCACACCAACCACACCAACCAAACGGGTGCCACGCTGGCAAACTGATCCGCGCCAGCCACCGTGTTGTCGCCTTGCCGCGCCTCATCGCGTAAATTGCTGCGTTGCGGCGTGCGCCAAGGCATAAAATCG
>CAITPF010000086.1 GCA_903894155.1 uncultured beta proteobacterium
CAGCGTCGTCAGGTTCGAGCTGACGAAGCCGATCGGATTGTTGATCTCGTGTGCCACTCCGGCGGCCAATTGCCCAATCGATGCCAATTTTTCGGATTGCAGCAATTGCTGGTGGGCTTCTGCCAACTGCTTGATGAGGTCCTGCTGCCGAGTTCGCTCGACCAGCAGTTCTGAGTTGGTCGACAGCAATTCGGTCGTCCGGTCCAGCAGGGCCTCCGCACTCGAAAGTCATAATGTAGTGAGGCCCAACATGTTCATTCGCGTATCGTCATCCCAGGCCGCGCCTTTGCGCTTGAGTCGCAGACTGGCCTTGCGCTTGTCGGTGGTGTCGAGGCGAATCAGATTGAGCACGATCTTCTTCAGGAGCGACAGGTTCTGCGGCGCGTTGTCCTTACGGATGGTGCTGCCATCCTCGCCGAAGCTGACGTCGAGCACCCAATGAAGCCGGTTCTCGATGCCCCAGTGGGCGCGCACCGCCACGGCGAGTTGCTGGGCACTCAAGTCACGGGAACTGATGTAATAGCGCCGTTCCAGGCCCGATTCCTTGTCGCCGATCTTGCGGATGGAGTCGATCCGACCGATGGTCTTGCACTTGGGCCAGTCGGCAGGATCCACGACACCCTTGGCCGGCAGCACCGAGGCGATCTGACCGACCAGTCGACCATGCGACTTTTCGACCTGGCTTTGCCGATCGACGCCGGGGACTTCATGCTGGTCGATGAAGGTGTCCGTGATCGCTTCCAGCAGGCTGGGTTGATTGCCCTTGACCATCAACAGGTAGTCGCCACCCTTGACCGTGATCTGCCGGGCGATGTTCTTCTGGCAGCCCATGGCGTCGATCGTGACGAGGAAACCCTTGAGGTAGAGGGCGTCGAGCAATTCCGGAATGGCGGTGATTTCATTGCTTTTGCCGGCGACCTTTTCCTGGCCGAGCACAATCCCCAACTCCGTGGCCAAGGCACTGACCATGTGGATGGCGGTCTCACCGCCACCGCCCGATCCGCGCACCGTCTTGCCATCGACCGCAATGGTGCCACTCAAGGCGCCAACCACGCCACTGACCCAGCGGCGGAAGACGGTCTCGAATTGCTTGGGATCGATGACCCGGAAAATGCGCAGGAAGGTATCCTCCGAGGGAATGCCGTTCTTGAGCACCAGGAACCGGCGCAGCCACGCCTCTTTCTTGCGTGCCCAGTAGGCGATGTCTTCGACCGTATCCGAATCCGACAGCATGGCGGCGATGGACATCACCAGAATCTCCCGAAAATCATGCAGCGTCCCGTTGCTGGGTTTGCGCGGATCGTCGATTTCGTCCAAAAACCCCATCAGGCTTACCCCGTCTCTCGTCGTCATTTCGGTCACCCAAAAGACGAGAGTAGACGCCATTTCTCAACTGTTTACAAGCTATTGGCATAAGTCGATGAATGTGAACGATTATTTCCGCTGCGTAATGTCAAATGCAATTATGCTTGGCGAGTGCGGAGGCCCTGTCCAGCATGCCTGCATCAGCGCTACTTGGGCTGGTGAGGAGAATTAGTGAAGCTAGAGTAAGCGCTACAAACGAAATACTTTTGGTTTTCATGTGAATTCCTTTAGACCAGATTTAAGTCGATTACATAG
>CAITPF010000087.1 GCA_903894155.1 uncultured beta proteobacterium
AAAACCCCCCTCTCGCTCTCACTCAGCGGCGGGGTCCACAAGGTCCATGACGCCATCAAGGGAATCATGGCCGGAGCCGACACCCTCCAGACCGTTTCCCTCCTCCTCCGCCAGGGACCGCAGGCTTTGGTCTCGCTCATCGCCGATTTCACGGCGTGGATGACGGAGCATGACTACAACGATATCTCAGAAATGCGCGGGTGCCTGAGCCACCGGAATTCCCCGGACCCTGCCGCCTTCGAGCGCGCGAACTACCTCCGCGTCCTGCAACTCTGGAAAGTCTGATCCCACAAACGGCTTTCTGCGGGAACAGGGAAGACCAGCTCGTTTCGCTGGTCCAAGTTGACAAGCCCCACAATTCCACGAGATCTTTGCCGTTGCCTGCGGACATGCACTCCGAGCAATTTCAATTGAATGTGGCAATCCGCGAGAGGACACCTCTCACAATCTAGCCTGAGAGCCTCCCGGGATTTGGCTTCACGCTCACCGCTATCGGCATCACTTATATCTCTGCCGAGTGGTTGAGCGCGGTGGTGGTATTCCAGCGGAGACGGGAGGCAATCGCGGCGGTGATGTAGGATTTTGCCCGTGCGACCGAGTCCGAGAGATCGAGCCCTTGAGCGAGGCCGGTGGCGATTGCTGCGGAGAACGTGCACCCGGTTCCGTGCGTGTCGGCCCCCCGGATGAAGCCCGCCCGGAATTCCTCGAATCCGGCTTCTGTGGCAATGACATCCACTGCTGTGCGGGACTTGAGGTGCCCGCCTTTCAGCAGGAAGGGAACGCCGAACTTGCGGACCAGAGCGAGGCCGGCGGCCTTCATTTCCTCGAGATCCCGGCACGGCCTGCCGGAGAGGATGCGAAGCTCGTCGAGGTTCGGCGTCACCAGGGCGGCCCGGGGAAAGAGGAGGTTTTGGTAGGCGGCGATGGCCGATTTTTGCAAGAGGGGCTCCCCGCTCGACGCAACCATCACCGGATCCACAACCAGCGGGGGAAACATGGGGAGTTCCTCGAGCTCTGCGGCGACCGCCCGAATAATGGCTGCGGAATACAACATGCCTGTCTTGACAGCCGCCACCGGAAACGCCTCGAAACTGAGTCTGACCTGCTCGGCGACGATCCGGGGCCGGACTGGTTGAATTGCGGAGACGTGCCCGGGGACCTCCGCGACGACACAGGTGATCGCCGTCTGGGCATAGCCTCCGAGCGCAGTGATCGCCTTTAGATCGGCCTGGGCGCCTGCTCCGCACGAATTGTCCGACCCTGCAATCGTGAGGACGACCGGTCGCATCATCTTGATCGCACGGCCTGCAGGATGAAAAAGATGAGTTGCCCGAGCGCTGCCACAAACGCCGCGACGTAAGTGAGCGCCGCCGCGTCCAGGACGTCGTTGACCCCGCTGGCCTCGGTCCCCTGGCGGACCATCCCCATCTGCCGCAGGACTTCTTTTGCCCGGCGCGAGGCATCAAATTCCACCGGAAGCGTGATCAGGTTGAACACCACGATCACCAAGAAGCAGGCGATGGCCATAAGGACCAGATGGAATGCGTGGAAAATGAATCCGGCGATAAAGATCGGCAAGATCAACTGCGAAGCAAATTGCGTCGCAGGTACTGCAAGCATCCGCCATTGCAGAGGCGCATACGCCTTCGAGTGCTGGATCGCGTGCCCGCACTCATGGGCTGCGATTCCGAGTGCCGCAACGGAGGGCGTCCCATAGACCTCGGG
>CAITPF010000088.1 GCA_903894155.1 uncultured beta proteobacterium
CGGCGGAAAAACCCAGACAGGCGAGATCCTTCAATTCGTCGCGGGTCATGGGGCCGGTGGTGTCTTGCGAACCGACCGAGGTCATCCTGGGCTCGCAATACGTGCCGGGGCGAACGCCGCTGCCTGCAGGCATTCCGCAGGCGCGGCCGACCATCTTCTGCGCCAGGGTGTATCCGCGTCCTGAGTCCTTGGGGTTCTGCGGCAGACGGAACAGCGTCGAGGGCGGCAGACCCAGCGCTTCGCGCGCCTTGGCCGTCAGGCCGCGGCCAACGATCAGCGGAATGCGGCCTCCGGCGCGCACTTCATCGAACAGCACGTCTGACTTGACCTTGAACTCGGCGATCACCTTGCCGTCCTTGATCGCCTTACCTTCGTACGGCAGCAGTTCGATCACGTCGCCCATGTTCATCTGCGATACGTCGAGCTCCACGGGCAGGGCGCCAGCGTCTTCCATCGTGTTGTAGAAGATCGGAGCGATCTTGTTGCCAAGGCAAACGCCGCCGAACCGCTTGTTCGGGACGTAGGGAATATCCTCGCCGGTGAACCAGAGCACGGAGTTCGTGGCGGACTTGCGCGATGAGCCGGTGCCGACCACGTCGCCGACATAGGCCACCAGGTTGCCCCGGGCGCGCAGATCTTCGATGAACTTGATCGGGCCGATCTTGCCAGGCTCCTGGGGCTCGATCCCGGGGCGCGGGTTCTTGAGCATCGCCAGCGCGTGCAGCGGGATATCCGGGCGGCTCCAGGCGTCGGGCGCCGGCGACAAATCGTCGGTATTGGTCTCGCCCGTGACTTTGAAGACCGAGACCGTCAGGCTCTTGGGAACCTCGGGGCGGCTGGTGAACCATTCGGCGTCAGCCCAGCTTTGCAGAACGGCGCGCGCGTTGGCGTTGCCGCGGTCGGCCTTTTCCTTGACGTCATGGAAGGCGTCAAACATCAGCAGTGTCAATTTCAGCGCATCGGCGGCGACACCGCCGACTTCGGCGTCGTCAAGCAACTCGACCAGCGGGCCGATGTTGTATCCGCCGAGCATCGTGCCGAGCAACTCGGTCGCCTTGGTGCGCGAGATCAGCGAGCATTTTTCGCGGCCGAGGGCCACGGCAGCCAGATAGGCGGCCTTGACCTTGGCGGCGTCATCGACACCAGCGGGCACGCGGTGGGTGATCAGCTCGACCAGCGCCTCACCCTCGCCTGCGGGCGGGTTCTGGAGCAGCTTGATCAGCTCGGCGGTTTGGTCGGAGGTCAGGGGCAGGGGGGGGATGCCAAGGGCAGCGCGTTCTGCGACATGGCGGCGGTAGGCTTCAAGCATGGGATCGCCTTTGAAAAGAGGGGGGAAGGAACCGGGTGCGGCACAGTAGCTGAATTGTAGAACTAACAGGCAAACACGGCAAGCGTCTTATATCTTATATAAGACTTGGAGCTGCTACGCTGATAAGACTTGGGGCTGCCAGGCTGCGCGCAGGTCCGCGCGTGGGCCAACTTCTGTTGCGCCGCGCGCAGGCGCGTGCATGGGTCAACTTGCTCAGGCGACGAGGGGAAGATACTCAGGATGGCGTTCGATGTAGACCACGGCATAGCTGCAAACCGGCCGGACTTTCCAGCCCCGGGTGCGCGCCGTCTCGAGCGCGTGGTGCGTCAGCGCGGCGGCGATGCCACGGCCGCCGACCGCGTTCGGCACACCGGTGTGCGTGATCGTCATCGTGCCGTTCTGCAGGATGTAGTCGAGCACGCATCGGTGTCCGTCGAGCTCGATGGAAAACCTGCTGGCGGCATGGTCGTTGGTAATGGCAAATTCCATAGCGTGGTGATCCTGATCGTCAGTCAATGGGTGGTATTGAAAGACGGGGCGCTAACGGCCGCCGCCCGCCATCAGCAGGATCCAGAGCGAAAGCATTGCGACCATGCCGACCGCGCAGCCGCCCCAGAGCCCGATAATCGGCCATTTTACGTCCATCGGAATTTTGGCGGGGTCAACGTGCTTGAGCAACTGGTTGGCATTGCCTGCAATCCAGACGGTTGACTTTGGAAATGTCAGGCGGATGAAATAATCCAGCACGATCATCGAGCGGATATTGAGCGGATATTGCTTGAACGAGCGCTGGTCCAGGTAGGGATGCCTGAACAGCTGGTTCGCCTGATCGATCTTGAACAGCAGCAGGTAGGCGCCAGAAATAAAAAATACAAAGCTGCAGGCAATGAACAGGCTGAAACAATACACCAGCGCAAGCGAAAAATAATGGGCCATCGGACTCGGGTCAACAGTAGACAGTCAAAGGCAGAACGCCGCACATCGGCGGCGTTGTCCTCGCGAAAGCGCTAGTGTAGTGGAGAACCGGGCCGGGGATTTGATGCCCCTTCAAGCCGGTGCCAGCCTGGCGCTTGACCCGCTACGCGGCAAGCCCCTTCTTTCCGGGCAGGGATGACGTCAGGGGTTTCTCAGAACGCGTCGCCCGGAACCCGAACCCAGCCCTCCATCAGCACGCGGGCGCTGCGGCTCATGATGGCTTTGGTCACGACCCATGCGCCATCGACCAGATTGGCTTGCGCGCCGACGCGCAGGGTGCCAGAAGGGTGGCCAAAGCGCACCGCCTCGAGATGGCCCCCGCCCGCCGCGAGGTTCACCAGCGTGCCCGGGATGGCCGCGGCCGTGCCGATCGCCACCGCTGCCGTGCCCATCATGGCGTGATGCAACTTGCCCATGGACAATGCCCGGACCAGGACGTCCGCATCGCGGGTCGTCACGGGCTTGCCGCTCGAGGAAACGTAGTCGGCAGGCTTGGCCACGAATGCGACTTTGGGCGTGTGCTGGCGCTTGGCGGCTTCATCAAGATGTTTGATGAGGCCCATGCGCAACGCGCCGTACGCGCGGATCTTTTCGAACATCTCCAGCGCCTTTGCGTCACTGTTGATGTCGTCCTGCAGTTCGGTGCCCTTGTAGCCGATATCGGCGGCGTTGACGAAAATCGTCGGGATACCCGCGTTGATCATCGTTGCCCTGAAGGTGCCCACGCCGGGCACTTCCAGATCGTCAACGAGATTGCCCGTGGGGAACATCGCACCGCCGCCGCCTTCCTCTTCAGCCGCCGGATCCATGAACTCGACCTGCACTTCGGCTGCTGGAAACGTCACGCCGTCGAGCTCGAAATCACCCGTTTCCTGCACGGCGCCGTTCGTGACCGGCACGTGCGCGATGATGGTCTTGCCGATGTTTGCCTGCCAGATTCGCACGATTGCGGTGCCGTTTTGCGGCACACGGCCCGGGTCGACCAACCCGTTGCTGATCCCGAAGGGGCCGACCGCGGCGGTCAGGTTGCCGCAGTTGCCTGACCAGTCGACGAAGGGCTTGTCAATCGACACCTGGCCGAACAGGTAGTCGATGTCATGATCGGGCCGGCTGCTTTTGGACAGGATGACGGTCTTGCTGGTGCTTGAGGTGGCCGCGCCCATCCCGTCCGTCTGCTTGCCGTACGGATCCGGGCTGCCAATCACCCGCATCAGCAGCGCGTCGCGCGCGGCACCGGGCACCTGCGCGGCTGCGGGCAAATCCTGCAGGCGGAAGAACACGCCTTTGCTGGTGCCCCCCCGCATATACGTGGCGGGCACTTTGATCTGAGGTACGTGAGTCATGTCACTGAGTCCTGAAAGTGGGGGTCGGATCCGCCTGCCTCAGGCGGGGGTCGCCGATTCAAGGAAATCCTGGGCGAAGCGCTGCAACACACCGCCCGCGTCGTAGATCGAAACTTCCTCCGCCGTATCGAGGCGACAGGTGACCGGGACTTCCACGCGCTCGCCGTTCCTGCGCGTGATCACAAGCGTCAGGGTCGCAAGCGGAGTGCGCTCGCCAACCACATCGTAGATTTCCGTGCCGTCGATATTCAGAGTCTTGCGATTGACGCCGGGCTTGAACTCCAGCGGCAAGACCCCCATTCCAACGAGGTTGGTCCGGTGGATCCGCTCGAAGCCTTCGGCGACGATGGCTTCCACGCCTGCCAGGCGTACGCCCTTGGCGGCCCAGTCGCGCGAAGACCCCTGGCCGTAATCGGCGCCCGCCACGATGATCAGCGGCTGCTTGCGATCCATGTAGGTTTCGATGGCTTCCCACATACGCGTGACCTTGCCCTCAGGCTCGATACGGGCAAGCGAGCCCTGCTTGACCTTGCCATTTTCCAGCGCCATTTCGTTGAGCAGTTTCGGATTCGCGAACGTCGCGCGCTGTGCGGTCAGGTGATCGCCACGATGGGTTGCGTAGGAGTTGAAGTCCTCTTCCGGTAATCCCATTTTCTCGAGGTATTCGCCTGCGGCGCTGTCGCGCATGATGGCGTTGGAGGGAGACAGGTGGTCGGTGGTGATGTTGTCGCCCAGCACGGCAAGCGGGCGCATGCCCCGCAACGTGCGCTCGCCTGCGAGCGCGCCTTCCCAGTAGGGGGGGCGGCGGATATAGGTGCTTTGGGGGCGCCAGTCGTAAAGCGGGCTGAGCTTTTCGCCGTTATCGACACTGACGGCAAACATGGGCTCGTAGACCTTGCGGAACTGCTCGGGCTTGACGCTGGCTGCCACGATGGCGTCGATTTCCGCATCCGACGGCCAGATGTCCTTTAGGAAGACGGGCTTGCCGTCTTTGTCGATGCCCAGCACATCCTTTTCGATATCAAAGCGGATCGTTCCCGCGATCGCGTAGGCGACCACCAGCGCGGGCGAGGCGAGAAAGGCCTGCCTGGCATAAGGATGGATGCGGCCGTCGAAATTGCGGTTGCCTGACAGCACGGCGGTCGCGTAGAGATCGCGGTCAATGATTTCCTGCTGGATGACAGGGTCGAGCGCGCCGCTCATGCCGTTGCAGGTCGTGCAGGCGAACGCGACGATGCCAAAGCCCAGCTTTTCCAGCTCAGGCAGCAGCTTGGCGTCTTCAAGATACAGTTCAACCGTCTTGGATCCCGGTGCAAGCGAACTCTTGACCCAGGGCTTGCGCGTCAGGCCGCGCGCATTGGCGTTGCGCGCCAGCAGCCCGGCCGAAATCACGTTGCGCGGGTTGCTCGTGTTGGTGCAGCTGGTGATCGCCGCAATGATGACGGCGCCGTCGGGCATCAGGCCGGGCTCGTTTTCCACCTTGCCGGAAATGCCCAGCGCGGCCAATTCCGAGGTCGGGACTCGCCGATGCGGGTTGGAGGGGCCGGCGATGTTGCGCACGACGCTTGAAAGGTCGAAGTGGAGAACGCGCTCGTACTCGGCGGTTTTAAGGCTATCGGCCCAAAGCCCGGCTTGTTTCGCGTAGGTTTCCACAAGCCTGACCTGATCTTCCTCGCGTCCGGTCAGCTTGAGGTAATCAATGGTTTGCTGGTCGATATAGAACATCGCTGCTGTGGCGCCATATTCGGGCGTCATGTTCGAGATGGTCGCGCGGTCGCCAAGCGTCAGGTGTGCAGCGCCTTCTCCATAAAACTCAAGATGGGACGACACCACCTTTTGATTGCGCAGGAATTCCGTGAGCGCAAGCACCAGGTCGGTCGCGGTGATGCCGGGCTGCAGTTTGCCCGTGAGCTCCACACCGATGATGTCTGGCAGGCGCATCCAGGACGCGCGCCCCAGCATCACGCTTTCGGCTTCCAGGCCGCCAACGCCGATCGCGATGACGCCGAGCGCGTCGACGTGCGGCGTGTGGCTGTCGGTTCCGACCAGCGTATCCGGGAAGGCAACGCCGTCGCGCGCATGAATGACGGGCGACATGCGCTCAAGATTGATCTGATGCATGATGCCATTGCCGGGCGGGATCACGTCGACGTTCTTGAAGGTCTTCTTGGTCCAGTTGATAAAGTGGAACCGGTCTTCGTTGCGCCGGTCTTCAATGGCGCGGTTTTTAGCAAAGGCGTCGGGGTCGTTTCCGCCGCACTCGACTGCCAGGGAGTGGTCGACAATCAGTTGCGTCGGGACAACCGGATTCACCAGCGCGGGGTCGCCACCCTGCGCCGCGATCGCGTCGCGCAGTCCGGCCAGATCCACCAGCGCCGTCTGCCCCAGGATGTCGTGACAGACCACGCGCGCGGGGAACCACGGGAAGTCCAGGTCGCGCTTGCGTTCGATGATTTGGGTCAGCGATGCTGTCAGCAGTTCGGGATCGCAGCGTCGCACCAGGTTTTCTGCGAGGACTCGCGAGGTGTACGGCAGCGTGTCGTAGGCGCCGGGCTTGATGGCGTCGACAGCCGCGCGTGTATCGAAGTAGTCAAGTTTGGTGCCTGGCAGGGGTTTGCGGTACGCAGTGTTCATGGCGGTTGCGGCAATAGAAAGAGAGTCGGGAGCCCGCGCAGGACGGGGTCTTGGGGGAGGGCGCTCGTGCGCCGTCCTCCCCCAGGTCTTAGCGACTAGCGGCGCTTTGCAAGCGGCACGAACTTCTGGTCTTCCGGTCCGACGTAGTTCGCCGCCGGGCGGATGATCTTGTTGTCGATCCGCTGCTCGATGATGTGCGCCGACCAGCCCGAAGTGCGCGAGATCACAAACAGCGGGGTGAACATCGACGTCGGAACCCCCATCATGTGATAGGACACGGCCGAAAACCAGTCGAGGTTGGCGAACATCCTTTTGGCATCCCACATCACGGATTCGATGCGGTCGGCGATGTCGTACATCTTGGTGGTACCTTCCTTCTTGGACAGGTGCAGCGCGACTTCCTTGATGACTTTGTTGCGCGGGTCTGAAATCGTATAGACGGGGTGACCGAAACCGATCACGACCTCTTTGTTTTCAACGCGGGCGCGGATGTCGGCCTCGGCCTCATCCGGGTTTTCATAGCGCTTTTGCACTTCGAACGCGACTTCGTTGGCCCCGCCATGCTTGGGCCCGCGCAACGCGCCGATGCCACCCGAAACCGCAGAGTACATATCCGAACCCGTCCCGGCGATCACGCGGCAGGCGAAGGTCGATGCGTTGAACTCATGCTCCGCGTAAAGGATCAGCGAGGTGTGCATCGCGCGCACCCAGTCTTCGCTCGGCTTCTTGCCGTGCAACAGGTGCAGGAAGTGCCCGCCGATCGAGTCGTCGTCGGTCTGCACGTCGATGACGCGACCATTGTGGCTGTAGTGGTACCAGTAGAGCAGGGCCGATCCAAGGTTGGCCATCAGGCGGTCGGCGATATCGCGCGCGCCCGGGGTGTTGTGGTCATCCTTTTCGGGGAGCACGCAGCCCAGCACCGAAACGGCGGTGCGCATCACGTCCATCGGATGGCTTGCCGCGGGCAGCGCCTCAAGGGCGGCTTGCAGTTGCGCTGGCAGTCCGCGCAGCGAAATCAGCTTCTTCTTGTAGGCGGCCAGTTCAGCTTTGTTGGGGAGCTTGCCGTGCACCAGCAGGTGGGCAACTTCCTCGAATTCGCTGACTTTCGCGAGATCGAGGATGTCATAGCCCCGGTAGGCCAGATCGTTGCCGGTTCGGCCGACGGTGCACAGTGCGGTGTTGCCTGCCGTCACGCCGGAAAGCGCAACGGATTTCTTGGCTTTGAACGCGGGGGCCGGTGCTTCTGCCACGGCGGGCTTCTTGGTTGTCGCCATCATGATGCTCCTTGCTGAATGCAGGTCGTTGTCGATCCGCGCCCTGGGAGGCGACCGCGTCTGATCGGCGGTCGCCTTTCGGGGCGCCAGGGGGGGTTACTTGGATTTGCCTTGCGCGAAAAGCGCGTCAAGCTGGCCTTCGAATGCGTGATAGTTGATGCGGTCGTAGAGCTCGTCGCGGGTCTGCATCATGTCGATCACGTTGCGCTGGTGTCCATCCTTGCGGATGGCCTCGTAGACAGCCTCGGCGGCTTTGTTCATCGCGCGGAAAGCAGAGAGGGGATAGAGCACCATGCCCACACCCACCGACCGCAGATCCTCGACCGAAAAAAGCGGCGTTTTGCCGAACTCGGTGATGTTGGCGAGCAGCGGAACCTTAACCGCTTTGGCGAACCGATCAAAGGTGGGGAGATCGTAGGCAGCCTCGGCGAAGATGGCATCAGCGCCGGCCTCGACGCACGCCAGCGCGCGCTCGATGGCGGCATCCACGCCGTGCACGGCGATCGCGTCGGTGCGGGCGATGATGTAGAAACTGTCGTCCGTGCGCGCATCGGTCGCGGCGCGAACGCGATCGGCCATTTCTTCTGTTGACACGACTTCCTTGCCGGGGCGGTGGCCGCAACGCTTGGCGCCCACCTGGTCCTCGATGTGGCAGCCGGCGGCGCCGGCCTTCGTCAGGCTCTTGACGGTGCGCGCGATGTTGAACGCCGAGGGGCCAAACCCCCGTGTCGATGTCGCAAATCAGCGGGGTATCGCACACGTCGGTGATGCGGCGCACATCGGTCAGCACATCTTCAAGCTCGATGATGCCCAGGTCAGGTATTCCCAGCGATCCTGCGGCAACGCCGCCACCGGAAAGATAAATGGCGCGAAAGCCCGCGCGCTTGGCGAGCAGTGCGTGGTTGGCGTTGATGGCGCCGATGATTTGCAGGGGTTGTTCGGCGGCAAGCGCCTCGCGGAATCGTTGGCCGGCAGTCTGAGCCATTGAAGTCTCCAGGGTAATTGTTGTTTAAAAAAATGGGCCCTGCGACGGGCCCATTCGGTCGTTCATTACTTCAGGAGATCGGCGACCCCGTCGCGCTCTTCGAGCAGCTCCTTCAGGGTGAAGTCCAGGCGTTCGCGGGAGAACGCGTCGATTTCGAGGCCGGTGACGCGCTTGTATTCGCCGCCTGCGCAGGTGACGGGCACGCCGTACATGATGCCTTCCGGAATGCCGTAGCTTCCATCGGATGGCACGCCCATCGTGACCCAGCGGCCGTTGGTGCCGGCAACCCAGTCGCGCACGTGGTCAATCGCGGCGTTGGCGGCCGAGGCGGCCGACGACAGGCCGCGCGCCTCAATGATGGCGGCGCCGCGCTTGCCCACAGTCGGGAGGAACACATCGCGGTTCCAGACCGGGTCGTTGATCAGCTTGGCGACGCTTTCGCCGCCGATCGTGGCGAAGCGGTAGTCGGGGTACATCGTTGGCGAGTGGTTGCCCCAGACGGCGAGCCTCTCGATGCCGGCGACGGGCTTGCCTAGTTTGGCGGCCAGTTGCGACAGCGCGCGGTTGTGGTCCAGGCGCAGCATGGCGGTAAAGTTCTTCGACGGCAGGTCGGGTGCCGACTTCATGGCGATGTAGGCGTTGGTGTTTGCCGGGTTGCCGACGACCAGCACCTTGACATTGCGGTCGGCGACATCGTTGAGCGCCTTGCCCTGCGCGGTGAAGATATTCCCGTTGACGGTGAGCAGCTCTTTGCGCTCCATGCCGGGGCCGCGCGGACGCGAACCGACGAGCAGGGCAACCTGGGCATCCTTGAACGCTTCACGCGGATCGCCGTGCGCGGTCATCGACTGCAGCAGCGGGAACGCGCAGTCGTCAAGCTCCATCATCACGCCCTTGAGGGCCTTCTGGGCTTTCTCGTCGGGGATTTCAAGCAGTTGCAGGATGACGGGCTGGTCTTTGCCGAGCATTTCGCCGGAAGCGATGCGAAACAGCAGGGCATAACCAATCTGACCGGCGGCGCCGGTGACCGCGACGCGGATGGCGGGTTTGGACATGACGATCTCCAAAGAGGACTTGAGTGAACGGATGACGCTCAGTTTAGCGTTTTTGGCCCGCCGGGCTTTCTGGCCGACGTGCGGCGGATAACCTGTGAATGCTAGATCAATTTAGCCGTGCCGTCAACATATCTTATATCTTATATAAGACATAAGAGCCATGGACTTCGCTGCCCAGATGTGCCAAAATGCCCCCATCATGCCAACAAAGTGCCGCCATGCCTGATTTTTCCCGCCGCAGCGATGCTACTGCCGCGCGCGGTCCGGGCGGCGCGGCCTTCAGCCCCCTGTATCGCCAGATCAAGAATTTGATCGTCCAGTCGCTCGATCGTGGCGAATGGAAGCCGGGCGAGGCGATCCCGAGCGAGATCGAGCTCGCCGCGCGGTTCCAGGTCAGCCAGGGCACCGTGCGCAAGGCGGTCGACGAACTCGCCGCCGATCACCTGCTCACCCGCCGCCAGGGTAAGGGCACCTTCGTCTCGACCCACCACGAACCGCGCGTGCGCTTTCGCTTTCTGCGGCTTTCGCCCGACGAGGGCGAACCGAGCCCGACCGAAAGCCGCATCCTGGATTGCCGCCGCATCCGCGCCACGGCCGAAATGGCCCGCAGCCTCGATCTGCGCCCGGGCGACGGCATGGTGGCGATTCGCCGCGTGCTGTCGTTTTCAGGCGTCCCGGCGATCGTCGACGACATCTATTTGCCGGTGGCCCTGTTCAAGGGCCTCACGGGCGAGTTGCTCGAGCATTATTCCGGCCCGCTCTACGGTTTGTTCGAGACCGACTTCGGCGTCAGCATGGTTCGCGCCGAAGAAAAACTGCGCGCTGTTGCCGCCGACGCCGACTACGCAGGACTGCTCCATGTTCCCGTTGGCGCGCCTTTGTTGCGTGTAGACAGAATTTCTTACACTTACGCCGACCGACCAGTAGAATTGCGCACCGGTCACTATGTGACCAGTCACTACCACTACCGCAATAGTTTGAATTAAAAGCGATTTTCTGGCGATTTGTTTCTGATCGCCAGATCAGCGAGAATACCGTGTTTACCCCAATCCCATTACGCTCAGAACGAGGTCGTCATGTCAGACTCAGCCGCCAAGCCGCGTCCTGAATTCAGAAATATCAATATCACCAATCTCATGGCGTACCGCCTGCCTCTGGCGGGCCAGGTGTCGATCCTGCACCGCGTCAGTGGCGCGCTGCTTTTTCTCGCGCTGCCGTTCCTGATTGCACTCTTCGACATGAGCTTCAGCACCGAGGCAGGGTTCGCCTCGATGTCCGCGATGGCGGGCAACCCCATCGTGAAACTCGTGCTGCTGGTCCTGATCTGGGGCTACTGCCATCACTTCTGTTGCGGCATCCGCTACCTGGTCCTTGATCTGCATATCGGCCTGGACAAGGCCGGCGCCTTCCGGAGCGCAAGCGTGGTCCTGGGCGCGAGCCTCGGCCTGACGCTGGTGTTTGCCCTCAAACTGTTCGGAGCATGGTAATGGCAAACGTCGAGAAAATTGGCCGCTTGCGCCCGGTAGTGGGCGCGCATTACGGGACACTGGAATTCGTTGCGCAGCGCATGACGGCGATCATCATGGCGGTCTACACCGTCATTCTGCTGATCGGTTACCTGACGATGTCCGGTTTCACCTACGCGGGCTGGAAGAGCCTCTTTACCTTCAAATTCCTGATGATTCCGATGGGCCAGATGCTGGCCACCGCAGCCATCCTCTCGCTCGCATGGCACGTCTGGATCGGCATGCGCGATATCTGGATGGACTACATCAAGCCCCCGGGTATCCGCCTGGCCCTCTATGTGCTGACCGTTTCCTGGGTCCTGGGATCGGTCTTCTACTTCCTGCACATCCTCTGGAGAAATTAAGCCGTGGTCGCTGTCACTAATTCATTGCCGCGTCGCAAGTTCGACGTGGTGGTCGTGGGGGCCGGCGGTGCCGGCATGCGTTGCTCTCTCCAGCTCGCCAACGCGGGGCTTTCCGTCGCAGTGCTGTCCAAGGTGTTTCCGACCCGCTCGCACACGGTGGCCGCACAGGGCGGCATCGGCGCATCGCTGGGGAACATGAGCGAAGACAACTGGTACTGGCACATGTACGACACCGTCAAGGGGTCGGATTGGCTGGGTGACCAGGACGCCATCGAGTTCATGTGCCGCGAGGCCACGAACGCGGTGTACGAGCTCGAACACTTCGGCATGCCATTCGATCGCAACCCGGACGGCACGATCTATCAGCGCCCATTTGGCGGCCACACGGCCAACTTCGGCGAAAAGCCCGTGCAGCGTGCCTGTGCCGCGGCCGATCGCACCGGACACGCGTTGTTGCATACCCTCTACCAGCGCAATCTGGCATCCCGCACGCAGTTCTTCGTCGAATGGATGGCGCTTGACCTCCTGCGCGACGAAGACGGCGATGTCGTGGGCGTGACGGCGCTCGAAATGGAAACCGGCGACATGTACGTCTTCGAGGCCAAGACCACGGTGCTGGCCACGGGCGGCGCAGGCCGCATCTGGGCCGCCTCGACCAACGCCTTCATCAACACGGGCGACGGCATGGGCATGGCCGCGCGTGCCGGGATCCCGATGCAGGATATGGAGTTCTGGCAGTTCCACCCGACGGGTGTGGCTGGCGCCGGTGTCCTGATTACCGAGGGCGTGCGCGGTGAGGGCGGCATCCTGCTCAACAAGGACGGCGAGCGCTTCATGGAGCGCTATGCCCCCACGCTGAAGGATCTGGCGCCGCGCGACTTCGTTTCGCGCTGCATGGATCAGGAAATCAAGGAAGGCCGGGGCTGTGGTCCGGACGGCGCGTACGTGCACCTCAAGCTCGACCACCTTGGCGCCGATGTCATCAACAAGCGCCTGCCTTCGATCCTCGAGATCGGGCACAAGTTCGCCAACGTCGATGCCACCAAGGAGCCGATCCCGGTTGTCCCGACCATCCACTACCAGATGGGCGGCATCCCGGCCAATTACCACGGTCAGGTTGTGTCCTGGGACGGCACGCAGAGCAAAGTCGTCAACGGGCTCTACGCCATCGGCGAGTGCTCGGCGGTGTCGGTGCACGGCGCCAATCGCCTGGGCACCAACTCGCTGCTTGATCTCATCGTCTTCGGGCGTGCGGCGGGCAACCACATCGTCAATGCGCACCCCGAACTCCAGCGCGAGCACAAGCCGCTGCCGCAGGCCGCCGTGGACAAGTCCCTGGCACGCGTAAACGCGCTCGAAACCCGTACCGGAGGCGAGGGCGTTCAGGTGGTCGGCAACGAGATCCGCGAGGCCATGCAGAAGCACTGTGGCGTGTTCCGCACGCTCGCGATCCTCAAGGAAGGCGTCGCGAAGATCGATGCGCTGGCCGATAAGGTCGCCCAGGTGTCTTTCAACGACAAATCGAAGGTGTTCAACACGGCGCGTATCGAAGCGCTGGAGCTCGAGAACATGATCGAAGTCGCCCGCTCGACCATCCACTCGGCCGCCGCACGCACCGAGTCGCGTGGCGCGCATGCCCTCGATGACTTCCCGACCCGCGACGACGAAAACTGGATCAAGCACACCCTCTGGTACTCGTCGGACAACCATCTCGAATACAAGCCCGTGCAACTGAAGCCCCTGACCGTTGAGAGCTTCCCGCCCAAGTCGCGTACCTTCTAAGCCTGGACACCCGGATACTCACCATGAGCACCAAGCGTATCGTCAAGTTTGAAATCTACCGCTACGATCCCGACAAGGACGAGCGTCCCTACATGCAGAAGCTCGAAGTCGAGCTGCAGCCTACCGACAAGATGCTGCTTGATGCGCTCATCCGCATCAAGATGGATGTGGACGACAGCCTCGCGCTGCGCCGCTCATGCCGTGAGGGCGTGTGTGGATCGGATGCGATGAACATCAACGGCAAGAACGGGCTGGCCTGCACGACCAACATGCTCGAGCTCAAGGAGCCGGTCGTGCTGCGTCCGCTCCCGGGTCTGCCGGTGATCCGGGATCTCATCGTCGACATGACGCACTTCTTCAACCAGTACCATTCGGTCAAGCCTTACCTGATCAATGACACGCCCCCGCCCGAGCGCGAGCGCCTGCAGACGCCCGCCGCACGCGAGGAACTCGACGGCCTTTACGAGTGCATTCTTTGCGCCTGCTGCTCGACTTCCTGCCCGTCGTTCTGGTGGAATCCCGACAAGTTCGTCGGTCCGGCCGGCCTGTTGCAGGCGTACCGGTTCATCGCGGATACCCGCGACCTGGCCACCGGCGAGCGCCTCGATAACCTCGAGGATCCCTTCCGGTTGTTCCGCTGCCACACGATCATGAACTGCGTCGATGTCTGTCCCAAGGGTCTGAATCCCACGGCGGCAATCGGTAAAATCAAGGAAATGCTGGTCCGGCGGTCGGTGTAATTCGCATAATATTTGATTGAAATCAGGCGATAGGCAAAGCATGGGTGTGCTGACAGACCGCGACAGAGTACGTTTGCGATGGAGGGCGCGGCGTGGCCTGCTTGAGAACGATCTCATCATCACCCGCTACCTTGACGCCTACGAGAAGGGCCTGACCGACGTTGAGGTCGGTGCCCTGACGGTGCTCTTCGAGTTGGGGGACAATGAGCTGCTGGATCTGCTCCTGGCAAGGACAGAGCCGGACGGTGCGCTGGATACCCCGCCCATTCGTGCCGTGTTAGCCCAGATGCGTGCGCTGTGACGTTTTCACTAAGGAATGATCAATGAAACTCTCGGATAAAAAAGCGATATTGTCCTTCTCAGACGGCAGCAAGCCGGTTGAGTTTCCGATTTATGACGGCACCGTCGGGCCGCAGGTCATCGACATCCGTAAGCTCTACGGACAGACCGGCATGTTCACCTACGATCCCGGCTTCCTGTCGACGGCAGCGTGCGCGTCGGCGATTACCTACATCGATGGCGACAAAGGCGAAGTGCTCTATCGCGGCTATCCGATCGAGCAGCTTGCAGTCAACTGCGACTTCATGGATATCTGCTACCTGATCCTGAATGGCGACATTCCCGATCTGGCCCAGAAGAAGGAATTCGACACGCTCGTCTCGCACCACACGATGGTTCACGAGCAGATGCAGTTCTTCCTGCGCGGCTTCCGTCGCGACGCGCACCCGATGGCCGTGCTGACGGGCCTGGTCGGCGCGCTCGCCGCTTTCTACCACGACTCGACCGACATCACTAACCCGCACCACCGTCACGTCTCTGCGATCCGCCTGATCGCGAAGATGCCCACGCTGGTTGCCATGGCCTACAAGTATTCGCAGGGCCAGCCGTTCATGTATCCGGACAACAGCCTGTCGTACACGGGCAACTTCCTGCGCATGATGTTTGCAAACCCGTGCGAGCCCTACGTCGTCAATCCCGTCGTCGAACGTGCCCTGGATCGCATCTTCATCCTGCACGCCGATCACGAGCAGAATGCCTCGACCTCGACCGTGCGTCTGTGCGGCTCGTCGGGCACCAACCCGTTCGCCGCGATGGCGGCCGGCGTTGCCTGCCTGTGGGGCCCCGCCCACGGCGGCGCCAACGAGGCGTGCCTGCAGATGCTCGAACAGCTCCAGGCCGACGGCGGCCTTGCCAAGGTCGGCCACTTCATGGAGCAGGTCAAGGACAAGAACTCGGGCGTGCGCCTGATGGGCTTTGGGCATCGCGTCTACAAGAACTACGATCCGCGTGCCAAGCTGATGCAGCAGACCTGCAAGGAAGTCCTCGCGGCACTGGGCCTGGAGAACGATCCGCTGTTCAAGCTGGCGATGGAGGTCGAGCGCATCGCCCTGGAAGATCCGTACTTCGTCGAGCGCAAGCTCTACCCGAACGTCGACTTCTACTCGGGCATCGTGCAGCGCGCAATCGGCGTGCCGACAGCGCTCTTCACGGCCATCTTCGCGCTCGCGCGCACGGTTGGCTGGATCGCCCAGTGGAACGAAATGATCTCCGACCCCGAGTACAAGATCGGTCGTCCGCGCCAGTTGTTCGAAGGCCCGACCACGCGCCAGGTTCCGGTGCGCAAGTAAGCCGGCGCATCCTGCCGTTTGCACCTGGCGCCTGACGCCGGGGCAAACAGCAAAGGCGGCCGCGGATGGCCGCCTTTTTTTCGGTGCTCCGGTTGCCGGTCTGTCCGCCCCTGGTGTGCAGGCCAGATCGCTTAACCCGGATCGGGTCGTCAGCCAGCCGTCTCCATTTGTGCGTTGACGACGGCAAGCGCCGTCATGTTGACCACGCGCCGCACGCTCGAGCTCGTGGTCAGGATATGCACCGGGCGCGCGGCACCCAGCAGGATCGGGCCCATGGCCACGCCATGACTGCCTGTCATCTTGAGCAGGTTGTACGTGACGTTGCCCGTATCCAGGTTGGGCGTGATCAGCAGGTTGGCGCTGCCCTTGAGCGTCGTGTCTGGAAAGCTTGCGCGCCGGATCGTTTCCGACAGCGCCGCATCGGCGTGCATTTCGCCGTCAACCTCAAGTTGCGGCGCGCGCTCGGCAATGAGCTTGCGCGCGAGCGCCATTTTGCGCGAGGATGCGGTCGGACGACTGCCATAGTTCGAGTGCGACACCAGCGCGATGCGCGGCGTAATGCCGAACTTGCGCATTTCCAGCGCAGCCTGGATGGTCATGTCGGCGACCTGCTCGGCATCAGGGTCTTCGTTGACATGCGTGTCACAGATGAAGAGCGTCTGTGCAGGCAGCATCAACACGTTCATCGCCGCGAAGGTATGAGCCCCGGGCTTCAGGCCGATGACGTCTGCGACGTGCTGAAGCTGGTGATCATATCGGCTCGTCAGCCCGCAGAGCAGGGCGTCGGCATCGCCGCGCCGCAAGAGCAAGGCGCCGATCAGCGTATTGTGCTTGCGCACCATGCCGCGGGCGATGGTTGGCGTGACGCCTTCGCGCCCCTTGAGCTTGTAGTACTCCGTCCAGGATTCGGTAAAGCGGGCGTCGTCTTCCGGATTGACGATTTCGATGTTGTCACCCGGCGTCAGGCGCAGCCCGAGCTTGCGGATTCGCATTTCAATCACCGCTGGCCGTCCGATCAGGATCGGGAACGCCATCTTTTCGTCCGTGACGGTTTGTGCCGCGCGCAACACGCGCTCATCCTCGCCGTCGGCATAGATGACGCGCTTGGGCGCAGCCTTGGCCTGCGAAAACAGCGGACTCATCAATTCGCCGGAGTAATACACCATCGACAGCAGCTTCTGCCGGTAGGCGTCCATGTCCTTGATCGGTCGACGGGCAACACCGGAGTCGGCCGCGGCCTGCGCGACCGCCGGTGCGATCTTGACGATCAGGCGGGGGTCAAAAGGCTTGGGAATGATGTATTCGGGGCCAAAGCTCAGCTCCTGACCTGCGTAGGCCTGGGCGACCTCAGCGCTCTGCTCGGCCTGGGCGAGTTCGGCGATTGCCTTGACGCAGGCAAGCTTCATCTCTTCCGTGATGCGCGTGGCACCCGCGTCGAGCGCGCCGCGGAAGATGAACGGAAAGCACAGGACATTGTTGACCTGGTTCGGGTAATCCGAGCGCCCGGTCGCGATGATGCAGTCTGGCCGCGCGGCCTTGGCGATCTCGGGGCGGATTTCCGGATCCGGGTTGGCGAGCGCCAGGATCAGCGGGCGATCGGCCATGGATTTCACCATGTCCGCGCTGACGACATCCGCTGCCGAGCATCCCAGGAAAACGTCGGCGCCCGCCATGCAGTCGGCCAGGGTGCGCATAGTGGTTTGCTGCGCGTAGCGGGCCTTGTTGGGCTCCATGTTCGCGTCGCGCCCTTCCCACAGGACGCCGCGCGAGTCACACACGTAGATGTTCTCCCTGCTCACGCCAAGGTGCACCAGCAAATCAAGGCAGGCGATGGCTGCGGCGCCTGCGCCGGAGACCACCAGCTTGACCTCGCCGATATTCTTGCCCACCACCTTCAGGCCGTTGAGGATCGCCGCCGACGAAATGATCGCCGTGCCGTGCTGGTCGTCGTGGAACACGGGGATACCCATGCGCTCGCGCAGCTTCTTTTCGATGTAGAAGCATTCGGGCGCCTTGATGTCCTCGAGGTTGACGCCGCCCAGGGTCGGCTCAAGCGCCGCGATGATCTCGACGAGTTTGTCCGGATCGGTTTCGGCCAGCTCGATGTCGAACACATCGATGCCGGCGAACTTCTTGAAAAGGCACCCCTTGCCCTCCATGACCGGCTTGGCTGCAAGCGGCCCGATGTTGCCAAGGCCCAGCACGGCTGTTCCGTTGGTGACGACGGCCACCAGGTTCGAGCGCGAGGTGTATTTCGCCGCGGCTTCGTCACCTTCGGCGTAGATCGCCATGCAGGCCGCGGCCACGCCGGGCGAGTAGGCAAGCGACAGGTCGTCCTGATTGGCCAGCGGCTTTGTGGGGGTGACCGAAATCTTGCCGGGTGTTGGAAACGCGTGGTAGTCGAGGGCCAGTTTTTCGAGATTCTGATTCATGTTGGGCCTGCATAAAATGTGCCGCAAGAAGGGCAACGGAAAGGTCTGCGTAAGCTTACTGCAGTTGGTGCAAGACCGCCTTGCGCCAGGTCGTTGTTTTTCTTCTGCAACGCAGCATCCCAGAGGATAAAACCTAGCAATTACAAGGCTTTTGGAGGCATAAGCTGCGACGATGGCAGTATAATGCCGAGCCGGCTATTAAGGCCCTTATCACTGCCTTCTGCCCCGCTATCCGCAAATCGGTTAGGCCGAGTACGCGGAAGGTTTCCTGCATCGCAACGGGTGAAGCACCCGACAAGGTGAAGCGTCAAAATGTCATCAGAACTTGAATCAAAGCAAAACTCGTACCTGTTCGGGGGCAATGCGCCCTACGTCGAGGAGTTATACGAGTCCTACCTCGACAATCCCGGCTCCGTGTCGGACCGCTGGCGCAGTTATTTCGACCAGCTTCAGAACATGCCCGCCACGGATGGCACGTCGTCAACGCGCGATATGGCGCATGCGCCGATCGTCGAATCCTTCGCGCAGCGCGCCAAGGCCAACGCGTTTGTCTCCCGTGGCCAGGAGCCCGACCTCGCGGTCGCGTCCAGGCAGGTCCACGTCCAGTCGCTGATTGCCAACTATCGCTGGCTCGGCGCGCGCTGGGCCAATCTGGATCCGCTCAAGGCCCAGGAGCATCCGGTCATTCCCGAGCTGGATCCGGCCACGTACGGCCTGACCGAAGCTGATCTTGACCAGGTGTTTTCCGCGACGAACACGTACTTCACCAAAGAAAGCACGATGACGTTGCGCGAGATCCTCAAGGCGCTTCGCGACACGTACTGCGGCTCGGTCGGGGCAGAGTACATGTACGTGTCCGATCCGGCGGTCAAGCGCTGGATCCAGGAGCGTCTTGAGCCCGTGCGCAGCACCCCTGCGTATGATCCGGAGCGCAAGCGCCATATCCTGCAGCAACTCACCGAGTCCGAGGGGCTCGAGCGTTTTCTCCACACCAAGTACGTCGGCCAGAAGCGCTTCTCGCTGGAAGGCGGCGAAAGCTTCATCGCCTCGATGGACGAGCTCGTGAACCACGCCGGCGAGTGCGGCGTGCAGGAGATTATCGTCGGCATGGCCCACCGCGGCCGCCTGAACATGCTGGTCAACGTCATGGGCAAGATGCCCGGCGACCTGTTCGCCGAGTTCGAAGGCCACCATGCGGAAGGCCTGTCCGACGGCGACGTCAAGTACCACAACGGCTTCTCGTCCGACCTCGCCACGCGCGGCGGCCCGGTCCACCTGTCGCTCGCGTTCAATCCTTCTCACCTCGAGATCGTCAACCCGGTGGTCGAAGGCAGCGCGCGTGCACGCCAGGAGCGCCGGGGCACCAACGGCCCGCGTGAAGTCCTTCCCGTGCTCGTGCACGGCGACTCTGCCTTCGCGGGCCAGGGTGTGGTCATGGAAACCCTCAACCTGGCTGAAACCCGGGGCTACGGCACCGGCGGCACGGTGCACGTGGTCATCAACAACCAGATCGGTTTCACGACGTCCGATCCGCGCGATACGCGCTCCACGCTTTACTGCACCGATGTCGTGAAGATGATCGAGGCGCCGGTGTTCCACGTCAATGGCGACGATCCCGAAGCCGTCGTGTTCGTGACGTCGCTGGCGGTGGATTTCCGCATGCAGTTCGGTCGCGACATCGTGGTCGACATCATCTGCTTCCGCAAGCTGGGCCACAACGAGCAGGACACCCCGTCGCTGACGCAGCCGCTCATGTACAAGCGCATCGGAGCGCACCCGGGCACGCGCCAGCTGTATTCGGATCGCCTGACCACGCAGGGCGTGCTGGCCGACGGCGACGGCGACCGCATGGTCAAGGAGTACCGCAAGTACATGGAAGACGGCCGGCGCACGATCGAGCCGGTACTTACCGACTTCAAGAGCAAGCACGCGAGCGACTGGGCGCCTTTCATGCGCGCCAAGTGGACAGACGCGGCCGACACGGCGCTGCCCCTGGCCGAGCTCAAGCGCATCGGCGAGCGCATCACCAGGGCGCCCGAATCGTTCAGCGTGCATAACCTCGTGCAGAAGCTGCTCAACGACCGTCGCGCCATGGTGCGCGGCGAACTGAACCTCGACTGGGGCATGGGCGAGCACCTGGCATTAGCCTCGCTGCTGGTCGCGGGCTATGGCGTGCGCATCACGGGCCAGGATTCTGGCCGGGGCACCTTCACACACCGCCACGCCGTGCTGCACGACCAGAACCGCGAGCGCTGGGACCACGGCACCTACATCCCCCTGCAGAACATCGGCGAGGGCCAGGCAACGTTCACTGTCATCGATTCGGTGCTCTCCGAAGAGGCCGTGCTGGCCTTCGAGTACGGTTATTCGTGCGCCGAGCCCAACACGCTCACGATCTGGGAGGCCCAGTTCGGCGATTTCGTCAACGGTGCGCAAGTCGTGATCGATCAGTTCATCGTGGCGGCCGAAGCCAAGTGGGGCCGCTATTCCGGCCTGACCATGATGCTGCCGCACGGTTACGAGGGACAGGGTCCGGAGCACTCGTCGGCGCGCATCGAGCGGTTCCTGCAGCTTTGCGCCGACAACAACATCCAGGTCGTCCAGCCGACCACGGCCTCGCAGATTTTCCATCTGTTGCGCCGCCAGATGATCCGCAATGTGCGCAAGCCTCTGGTGATCATGACGCCCAAGTCGCTGCTGCGCAACAAAGACGCGAGCTCCCCCCTGTCGGATCTTGCGACCGCCACGTTCCAGCCGATCATCGGTGAACTTGACGCAGCGATCAATCCGAACTCCGTCAAGCGCCTGCTGGTCTGCTCGGGCAAGGTCTATTACGACCTGGTCAACGCTCGACGCGAGCGCAAGGTGGACAACGTCGCGATCGCGCGGGTCGAACAACTGTATCCCTTCGCGCACAAGATGTTTGTCGCCGAGCTGCGCAAGTACCCCAAGCTCAGTGAAGTGGTCTGGGTCCAGGACGAGCCGCAAAACCAGGGCGCGTGGTACTACGTTCAGCATCACCTGTACGAGAACATGTCGTCTGGCCAGAAGATCGGCTACGCGGGGCGCCCGCCCTCGGCCTCGCCCGCGGTTGGCTACCTCGCCAAGCACCAGGAGCAGCACAAGGCCTTCATCGAGCAGGCCTTCGGCAAGTTCAAGATGTTCCCGCTGAGCAAATGACGCCTCCTGCGACTGACAGAATTCACTAAATTACGGAATCGAAATAATGGCTATGACCGATGTTGTTGTCCCCCAGTTGTCAGAGTCGGTGTCCGAAGCGACGCTGCTCACCTGGAAGAAGCAGCCTGGCGAGGCAGTCCAGGCAGACGAAATCCTGATCGAAGTCGAGACCGACAAGGTGGTCCTCGAAGTCCCGGCCCCGGCGTCCGGCGTGCTCGCCGAAATCGTCAAGGGTGACGGCAGCCTGGTGACTTCGGGTGAAGTGCTCGCGCGCATCGACACCGAAGGCAAGGCCAGTGCCGCTCAGCCTGCGACAGCCAAGGCGGCCGCGCCGGCTGCGGCGCAAGCGCCAGCCCCTGCCGCCGCCCCGATGGCGGGTGCGGGTGCCGCCGTGGCGTCCCCGGCGGCCGCCAAGATCCTGGCTGAGAAGGGCGTTTCCACCGAGGTGGTCGTTGGTTCAGGCCGAGGCGGTCGCATCACCAAGGGCGATGCCCTGGGCGCGCCGGCGCCGGCCGCCGCTCTGCCTTCCGCTGCACCAGCCCGCGCCGCGTCGCCCACCATCCCGGTGGCGCTCACGCCGTCGCTCGATGGCCGCCCCGAGCAGCGCGTGCCCATGAGCCGGCTGCGCGCGCGCGTGGCCGAGCGCTTGCTGCAGTCGCAGCAGGACAACGCGATCCTGACGACGTTCAACGAAGTGAACATGCAGGGCGTCATCGATCTGCGCAACAAGTACAAGGACAAGTTCGAGAAGGAGCATGGCGTGCGCCTTGGCTTCATGTCGTTCTTCGTCAAGGCGGCCGTTGCCGCGCTCAAGCGGTATCCTTTGCTCAACGCGTCGGTCGACGGCAAGGACATCATCTACCACGGCTATTTTGATATTGGCATCGCCGTGGGCAGCCCGCGCGGGCTGGTCGTGCCGATCCTGCGAAACGCCGAGCAACTGACGATTGCCGAAATCGAGAAGACCATTGCCGATTTCGGCAAGCGCGCCAGCGAAGGCAAGCTGGGCATTGAAGAAATGACCGGCGGCACGTTCTCGATTTCCAACGGCGGCGTGTTCGGCTCGATGCTCTCGACCCCGATCATCAACCCGCCCCAGTCCGCGATCCTGGGCGTGCATGCCACCAAGGACCGCCCGGTCGTCGAAAACGGCCAGATCGTCATTCGCCCCATCAACTACCTTGCGCTTTCGTACGACCATCGGATCATTGACGGTCGCGAAGCGGTGCTGGGGCTCGTCGCCATGAAAGAGGCGCTCGAGGATCCGCAGCGCCTGCTGCTCGAAGTCTAAGCGGGAATCGTCATGTCGAATCAATTTGATGTTGTTGTCATTGGCGCGGGGCCCGGGGGCTATATTGCGGCCATTCGCGCTTCCCAACTCGGCCTCACCGTTGCCTGCATCGACGCGTGGCAAAACAGCAAGGGCGGTCCTGCGCCCGGCGGCACCTGCACCAACGTGGGGTGCATTCCCTCGAAGGCGCTGCTGCAGTCGTCCGAGCATTACGACCAGGCGGGCCACCACTTCGCCGAGCACGGGATCGAGGTCAAGGGCTTGGGACTGAAGCTCGACACCATGATCGGCCGCAAGGACGCCGTCGTGAAGCAGAACAACGAAGGGATCCTGTACCTGTTCAAGAAGAACAAGGTCACGTTCTTTCACGGGTTCGGCTCTTTCGCGGGCAAGTCCGACGCGGGCTGGGCGATCAAGGTCACCGGGACGGCAGAGGCCGACCTGGTCGCGCGCCACGTCGTGATTGCCACAGGTTCGGCGGCGCGTGCGCTTCCTGACCTGCCGTTCGACGAAAAGCAGATCCTGTCAAATAGTGGCGCGCTGAGCATCACCGCCGTGCCCAGGAAGCTTGGCGTGATCGGTGCGGGCGTCATCGGCCTCGAAATGGGCAGTGTGTGGCGTCGGCTGGGCGCTGAAGTGACCGTGCTTGAGGCATTGCCCGATTTCCTGGCGGTCGTTGACACCCAGGTGGCCAGGGAAGCTCAAAAAATCTTCGCCAAGCAGGGGCTTGATATCCACACCGGCATCAAGCTCGGTGATATCAAAGCCACGGCCAAGCAGGTGACGGTGCCTTACACCGATGCCGCGGGTGCCGAGCAAAAGCTGGTCGTCGACAAGCTGATCGTCTCTATCGGCCGCGTGCCCTACACCAGCGGCCTTAACGCCGATGCCGTCGGGTTGGCGATCGATGACCGGGGGTTCGTCGTGGTCGACGGCGACTGCAAGACCAACCTGCCAAACGTCTGGGCGGTCGGCGATGTGGTGCGTGGCCCCATGCTCGCGCACAAGGCCGAGGAAGAAGGCGTCGCGGTTGCCGAGCGCATTGGCGGCCAGCATGGCCACGTCAATTTCGACACGATCCCCTGGGTGATCTACACGTCGCCCGAGATCGCGTGGGTCGGCCAGACCGAGCAGCAACTCAAGGCGTCTGGCCGCGCCTACAAGGCCGGAAGCTTTCCGTTCCTGGCCAATGGACGCGCGCGGGCGCTGGGTGACACCACCGGCTTTGTCAAGATTCTGGCCGATGCGGTCACCGACGAGGTGCTCGGGGTGCATATCATCGGCCCGATGGCCTCGGAGTTGATCGCCGAGGCGGTGACGATCATGGAGTTCCGCGGCGCTGCCGAAGATATCGCCAGGATCTGTCATGCGCACCCGACACTGTCCGAGTCGATGAAGGAGGCTGCGCTTGCGGTCGACAAACGCACCCTCAACTTCTGATACTGACTTTGTCGCTTCGTCGTTGCGCGCGCCCGTTCGCCTGTCGGACGCGGCGCGCGTTTAATTGATCGGCAAAGCCGTCGACCACCAATGGTTTGCATCGTTTTATGAACGTTATTGATTATTACGAACACACGCTCGCCGAGCGTGGGTACCAGCCCGATGCCTCGCAGCGTGCCGCCATCGAGCGATTGCAGCGCTACTACGACGACTGGACGAAGTTCAAGACAAGACGATCCAACGCAGTCAAACGGCTGATCAACCGGCCGGATGTCCCGCGCGGCATCTACCTTTGGGGCGATGTCGGACGCGGCAAGAGCTTCCTGATGGACGCCTTCTACGCGACAGTGCCGGTCAAGCGCAAGACGCGCCTGCACTTCCATGAGTTCATGCGCAGCGTTCATCGCCAGCTCGAGGAGGTCAAGGGTACGCAGGATCCGCTTGACGAGGTCGCGCGGCGTATTGCCCGCCGTTACCGCATGATCTGCTTTGACGAGTTTCACGTCTCGGATGTCGCCGACGCGATGATTCTGTACCGTCTGTTGCTCAAGCTCTTTGAAAACGGCACCTCGTTCGTGATGACGTCCAACTACGAACCGTCCAGGCTGTATCCGGATGGGTTGCATCGCGACCGCATCCTGCCTGCGATCGCGCTCATCAAGGAGCGCATGGATATCGTCAACGTGGATGCCGGCGTCGACTACCGTCGCCGCGCGCTTGAGCAAGTCCAGTGCTATCACACGCCGCTTGGCCCCGAGACCGACCGCGCGCTTCACCATGCGTTCGAGCAGCTTTCGGATACCCCCCCGCTCAATCCGGTGCTGCGCATCGAGAATCGCGACATCAAGGCGCTTGCCCTCTCCGGTTGTGTCGCGTGGTTCGACTTTGCGACCCTCTGCGGGGGGCCGCGCTCGCAAAACGATTACCTTGAGCTTGCCAGCCGGTTCCACACGCTGATCCTCTCAGGTGTTCCGAAGATGACAGCGCGCCATGCCTCGGAGGCGCGCCGCTTTACGTGGCTGGTGGATGTTTTCTACGATCACCGCATCAACCTGATCATGTCGGCCGAATGCGCGCCCGAGCAGATTTACACTGAAGGCCCGATGTCCAACGAATTTCATCGCACGGTTTCGCGCATCCTCGAGATGCAATCGCGTGAGTATCTCGAATCCGAGCGCCGCGATACCGTGAGTCTCTAGCCCGGGGAGTGCCCCCGATCCGTTTCCCCTGTCACTGCTTTGGCCGACCCAATGAACACCCGTGTCCTGACCGGCATCACCACATCCGGCACCCCCCATCTGGGCAACTATGTGGGCGCGATTCGCCCCGCCGTCGAGGCGAGCCGGCGGTCCGATGTCGATGCCTTCTACTTTCTCGCGGATTACCATGCGCTGATCAAGTGCGAGGATGCCGACCGGATCGCGCGCTCTCGCCTCGAAATCGCCGCAACCTGGCTGGCGTGCGGCCTGGATCCGGCCTCTGTTACCTTTTACCGGCAGTCGGACGTGCCGGAAATCCCCGAGCTTTGCTGGATGCTGACCTGCGTGACGGCCAAGGGCCTGATGAACCGTGCCCATGCCTACAAGGCAGCCGTCGACCAGAACGCTGCCCGTGGCGTCGATGAGGATGACGGCGTCACGATGGGGTTGTTTTCCTACCCGGTCCTGATGGCGGCGGATATTCTGATGTTCAACGCGCACAAGGTTCCGGTCGGTCGCGACCAGCTCCAGCACCTCGAGATGGCGCGCGACATCGCACAGCGCTTCAACAGCCAGTTCGGCATGGGTCGTGAATTCTTTGTGTTGCCCGAGGCGGTCATTTCCGAGGATGTCGCGTTACTGCCGGGCCTGGACGGGCGCAAGATGTCCAAGAGCTACAACAACACGATTCCGTTGTTCGATGGCGGCGCCCGGGCGCTCAAATCGGCGGTCGCCCGTGTCGTGACCGATTCTCGGGGCCCGGGCGAGCCCAAGGATCCCGACGCTTCGCACCTCTACCTGATCTATCGCGCGTTTGCCCGTCCGGAACAGGCGGCGCTCTTTCGCAGTGAGCTCATTGCCGGCCTCGGATGGGGCGATGCCAAACGCATGCTGTGCGATCTCGTCGAAGCCGAGCTTGAGCCGATGCGGGATCACTACGAAGACCTGATGGCACATCCCGCGCGCATCGAGGAAATCCTCCAGGCTGGCGCCCACAAGGCGCGTGGCATTGCGACGCCTTTCATTCGCGAGTTGCGTGATGCCGTTGGCCTGCGTGCGCTCGTGGGCGGATCACCGTCCGCATCGGGCAAGGCCAAGGCAGGAAAGTCCGAACGCGAAGCGCGATTCGTGAGTTTTCGCGATGAAAACGGGCGATTCCGGTTTCGGCTGCTATCGCCCGCTGGCGAGGAAATCCTTTGCTCGATTGCGTATGCCGACCCCAAGGAAGCGGGCAAGGTCATGGGCCGTCTCAAGGCCACGCAAGGCGCTGTGGACGGCCTCGTGCAACTTCGGGGAGACTCCGGCTTTGTCGTCTCGCTTGACGGGCAGCCGGTGGCCCACGGTGCCGAAAGCGATTCGGCCGATGGCCGCGACCGCCTGGTCGCCGCGTTTCATGCGGCACTGCACTGAACATCTGCCCGCGCATTCCCCTTGCGCGTCCGGCCGGTTCGCCGTGCGAACCTTGAGGCGAAGCTGAGCGGACACGAGGGGGTCAAGCGTCTAGCGGCGCAGCTTCGCAAACGCATCGGCCATGGCATTGTTGGCCGGCGCCGCCGCTGTGGCACCGCGCCGCGGTGCGGATCCCTTTCGCGGCTCGGGTGCGCCCGCGGCGCGCGCGCTGGCCGGCGGCGTATCGTCGGACAGTCGCATCGTCAATGCGATGCGCTTGCGGGCGATGTCCACTTCCTGCACGCGAACCTGGACAGTCTGGCCAACCCGAACCACGTCGCGGGGATCTTTCACGAATTTTTCGGCCAGCGCGGAAATATGCACCAGACCATCCTGGTGCACGCCGATGTCGACAAACGCACCGAAGTTCGCGACATTGGTGACCACCCCCTCCAGGATCATGCCGGGCAGAAGATCGGCGAGCGTTTCGACACCTTCCTTGAACTGCGCGGTGCGAAACTCCGGGCGCGGATCGCGGCCAGGCTTTTCGAGTTCGCCCAGGATATCCTTCACCGTGGGCAACCCGAACCGTTCGTCGGTGAACTCGGCAGGGGAAAGACCCTTGAGCCGTTCGGGGTGTCCGATCACATCGTGCAGGCCCGCAGCGATTTTCCTGAGGATCCGCTCGACAACGGGATAGGCTTCCGGGTGAACGGAAGAAGCATCGAGAGGGTCATCGCCCTCGCGGATACGCAGGAACCCGGCGGCTTGTTCAAAGGCCTTTTCGCCAAAGCGTGACACACCCATCAGGGCGCTGCGGTTGGTGAAGGCGCCGCGGCTGTCCCTGTGCGCAACGATATTGCGCGCGAGGCTCCCGTTGAGCCCGGATACGCGCGCGAGCAGGGCGGCCGAGGCCGTATTGACATCAACCCCAACGGCGTTGACGCAATCTTCGACGACGGCATCAAGCGACCGCGCCAGATCCCGTTGGTTCAGATCATGCTGGTATTGACCGACGCCGATGGCCTTGGGCTCTATCTTGACCAACTCGGCAAGCGGATCCTGCAGGCGACGCGCAATCGAGACGGCCCCCCTGATGCTCACGTCGAGATCCGGGAACTCGTTGGCCGCAAGCTCGGAGGCCGAGTACACGGATGCGCCGGCCTCGGACACGACGACGCGTGTCAGTTGCAGGTCGGGCTGCGCAGCCATCAACTCGGTGACCAGCTTTTCCGTCTCCCGCGAGGCGGTGCCGTTGCCGATCGCGACCAGGTCGATCTTGTGGCGGCGGGCGATTGCGGCCAGCGTGACGAGTGATCCGGCGCGGTCACGACGGGGTTCGAAGGGATAGATGGTTGCGGTTTCCACCACCTTGCCGGTCGCGTCGATCGCGGCAAGTTTGACGCCCGTGCGGATGCCGGGGTCCAGACCGAGAACCGCCTTGGGCCCGGCTGGAGCGGCCAGAAGCAAATCCTTCAGGTTGGCTGCGAATACGCGGATGGCTTCGGCTTCGGCGCTTTCGCGCAGGCGTCCGATCATTTCAGTCTCGAAAGTCGTCAGCAGCTTCACGCGCCATGTCCAGCGGCAGACATCGGCAAGCCACTTGTCGCGCGGCCCGGGCGCCAGGGCAAACGGCGCATCGCCGAATTTCAGGAAGTGGGCAACGCGCACGATGCAGGGGTGTGGCAACAGCGCGTCGCTTTCGGGATCCAGGCCGACCCGGATCTCGAGCACGCCTTGCTGGCGGCCGCGCAGCAGCGCCAGCACCCGGTGCGAAGGCAGGCTGCGCAGCGGTTCGCTGAAATCAAACCAGTCCCGGAAGTTGGCCCCTTCTTCGCTCTTGCCCTGGGCAACCTTCGAGTAGAGGTAGCCGCGGGACCATACGTGATCGCGCATGTGCGCCAGCAGGTCGGCATTTTCCGCGTAGCGCTCGGCCAGGATATCCCGGGCTCCGTCCAGGGCCGCTTTCGCATCGGCCACGCCGGCGTCGGGATTGAGGTAACCCGCGGCCAGTTCGACCGGATCGCACCCGGCATCCGCCAGGATCGTGTCGGCAAGGGGCTCAAGGCCGGCTTCGCGGGCGATCTGTGCCCGCGTACGGCGTTTTTGTTTGTACGGGGCGTAGAGATCTTCAAGCCGCTGTTTGGTTTCGGCCTGGTTGATTTCCCCGGCAAGCTGCGGCGTGAGCTTTTGCTGTTCGGTGATGGAGGCCAGAATCGCGGCCCGGCGATCCTCAAGTTCGCGCAGGTAGAGCAGGCGCGTGTCGAGGTTGCGCAACACCGTGTCGTCGAGGCCGCCCGTGGCCTCCTTGCGATAGCGCGCGATGAAGGGAATCGTCGCGCCGTCGTTGATGAGATCGATGACGGCGGCGACCTGATGGGGTCTGACGTTGAGTTCGACGGACAATTGCGCGACGATGCGCGCCAGGGTTTCGGTGGGAAGCTTGCTACGGGTGTTGGTGATGACGGTCATTGATCAGTGTGTGGAAAGTCACGGGCAAGCGGAGGATTTTGCCACAACGGGGAAACCGGGCACAGCCGAGGCAGTATGATCCGCTAACCGTGGCGCAAACCTGCATGTCTGAACGATCCCTCAGCGATATTTTCTCCGCCGATGGCCCCCTGGCCTCGCTGTCCGAAGGCTATCGGGTCCGCCCCTCCCAGGTCGAGCTTGCCCGAGCGGTCGAACAGACGATCGAGTCTGGCGGCACGCTCGTGGCCGAGGCTGGCACCGGGACGGGCAAGACCTGGGCCTACCTCGTGCCGGCCTTGCTGGGGGCCGGCAAGGTGCTGGTGTCAACCGGCACGCGCACGCTCCAGGATCAACTCTTCGGGCGCGACCTGCCTCGCGTGCGTGAGGCCCTCGGGGTGCCGGCCAGCATCGCGTTGCTCAAGGGGCGCGCCAACTATGTGTGCCACTATCATCTTGACCGGCTCCAGGGGGACGATCGCGCCCTGAAGGCACGCACCGAGATCCAGCAGTTGCGCCAGCTGCAGACGTTCGCGCGCGATTCGTCCACAGGCGACAAGGCCGATCTGCCCACCGTCCCCGAGGAGGCCGATATCTGGCAGCGCGTGACATCCACCCGCGAAAACTGCCTCGGGCAGGATTGCCCCCGGGTGCGCGATTGCTTCGTGCTCAAGGCCCGCAGGCAGGCCCAGGAGGCCGACGTCGTGGTGATCAACCACGCCTTGTTCATGGCCGACCTGGTGCTGCGTGAGGAAGGCGTCACCGATTTGCTGCCTGGTGCGGATACGGTGATTTTCGACGAGGCGCACCAGTTGCCCGATACGGCGACCCGTTTCCTGGGTACCAGCGTCTCGACGCACCAATTTCAGGATCTTTCAAAGCAGGTCGAGGCGGCGGGTCTCGCGTATGCGCGCGAGGCCGCGCACTGGTCCGACCAGGCCAAGCGCATCGAGCAGGCCGCGCGTGAGCTGCGCCTTTCCTGTGTCGCGCTGGAGTCCATTCCCGGGCGTCGGGTCACCTTCGAGGCGTTCCCGCAGCCGCAAGCGTTCGACCTCGCGCGTGAGGCGCTTGCGCAGGCGCTCGACGAGGTGGGGCGCATGCTTGCCGCGGTCGAGGAAAAGCATCCGGATCTCGCAGCCGCGGCGCGAACCGCGATCGAACTCGCCCAGCGCGTCGTGCAGTGGGGCCTGCCCGCACGCGGTGCGCCACAATCCGCTGCCGGCGGATCCCCGATCGTTCGCTGGGTCGAACTTGGGCTCCACCATGTCCGCCTGCACGCTGCCCCGCTGTCGGTGGCCGAGGCGTTTGCCAAGTACCGCCAGGGCGGCCAAGCCTGGGTGCTGACCTCCGCCACGCTGTCCGTGCAGGGCGACTTTTCCCATTTTATCTCAAGGCTGGGGCTCGAGGGCGCGCACACGCTGCGGATGGAGTCGCCCTTCGACTATGCCAGCCAGGCGCTGCTTTTCGTGCCGCGCGCTTTGCCCTCGCCACAATCGCCCGATTTCCTGCCGCAGTTTGTCTCGACGCTGATGCCTTTGATCGAGGCGAACGCCGGCCGCGCCCTGGTGTTGTGCACCACGCTTCGCGCGGTCGAACGCGTTGCGCAACTGCTGGCAGAACACTACGACAGTGCGGGACATACCTGGCCGATCATGCGCCAGGGCGTCGGGACGCGGCGCGATCTGCTGGAGCGCTTTCGCACCTTGCCGCACGCCGTGCTGGTCGGAAGCGCCAGTTTCTGGGAAGGCATCGACATCCCCGGCGATCGCCTGACGCTCGTCGCGATCGATAAACTCCCTTTCGCGCCGCCAGACGACCCGGTCATCGAGGCCCGGTTGCGCGCCTGCCGTGAGCGTGGTGGCAACCCGTTCATGGAGTTCCAGTTGCCAGAAGCCGCGATCGCACTCAAGCAGGGCGCAGGCCGCCTGATCCGAAGCGAGACGGATTGGGGTGTGCTGATGGTGGGGGATACCAGGCTCGTGGACAAGCCCTACGGCAAGCAACTATGGCGCGGGCTTCCGCCATTCGCCCGCAGCCGCGACTTGCAGGCTGCGGTCGAATTCCTGGCGCGAAGGTCAGAACAGCCTTAGCACGTTCCAGGCGGAGTATTTGTTGGGGAAACCTTCGGTGAGCAGCTTGGATTCGGGATAGTTCTTGACCAGCACGCGCTCGACGTCGTCGCGCATGTCCTTCATCCCGAGCTTTTCGTAGGACATCATCATGATGTAGAGCGCTGGCTCTGAAGCGGGAACGCCCTGGAAGTCGGTGATCACGATTTGCGCGCGGTTGATGGCGGCGACGTAGGCATAGCGGTCGTAGTAGTAACGCGCAACGAACACCTCGTTCATCGCGATCGTGTTGACGAGCCAGACCAGCCGTGCACGGGCGTCCGTTGCATATTTGCTGTCAGGGTACTTGTCAACCAGTTCGGTAAACGCCAGATAAGACTGGCGCAGCGCCTTCGGATCGCGCTCTCCGGGATCCTGGCCGGTAAAGGTGGCAAAGACCGCGATCGGGGGCGTGAAGTTGATCAGGCCCTTGAGGTAAAGCACGTAATCCGAAGCCGGGTGGTTCGGATATTGCTGCTGAAAGCGGTTGATGGTGGCCAGCGCCAGATCGGGCTCCTTATCCTTCCACTGCACATAGGCCAGGTCGATCATGGCTTGTTGCGCGTAGGCTCCGAACGGGAATCGCGATTCGACCGCGATGAAACGCTCCTTGGCCGTCTTCCAGTTGGCGGAGTTCATCTCGGTCTTTCCGTCCTGGAGCAGCTGCTCGGCAGTCCAGTTGGCGGTTGGATCGTATTCCTGCCCCTTTGTCCCGCAACCCGAAAGTACAAGCAGGCTCAGGGACACGAGCAAGACGCCCAGCAGGCTGCCGCCGATGCGGCGGCGATGGATAAATGAGTTGAGGCGACCCGTCACGAGATAATCCTTGGTGTTAGCATTCCCCGCTGATTATATGACTTCTCCTCATGGCTGAAATAACTTCTGTAGACGATTTGCTGGGCGAAGACGATGCGCTGGAGTTCCGCGTCTCGTCGGGGGTACCGCTTGACCGCCTGGATAAGGCGCTGGCGGTCCTGATGCCGCAGCATTCGCGTAGCCGCCTGCAGGCCTGGATCGAGGCCGGGCATGTGCAGGTGAACGGACGCGTGGCCCGGGTTCGGCAGTCCTTGCGCGAGGACGATCTGGTGCGCGTCCGGGAGCAGGCTGCCCCTGAGGATCTTGCCTTTACGCCCGAGGATGTCGCCTTCGAGGTCGTGGCCGACAGCGCCGAGTGGGTCGTGGTCAACAAGCCCGTGGGGCTTGTGACGCATCCCGGCGCCGGCAACTGGCGGGGAACGCTCCTGAACGGGCTGCTTTTTCGTTACCCCGAGCTGGCGCACGTCCCGCGTGCCGGAATCGTCCACCGCCTGGACAAGGACACCTCGGGCCTGCTGGTGATCGCGAGAACGGAGATCGCCCAGACCAGCCTTGTGCGCCAGTTGCAGGCCCGCTCCATGGGACGTCGATACCTCGCCATCGCCCATGGGCGGATGCTTGCGCGCGGCACGATTTCCCGGGAAATTGGCCGCGACCCCCGCGTGCCGGTGCGAATGGCCGTGGAGCGCCCGGTCGCCCCCAAAGCCGCCGTGACGCACTACGAGGTGCTGCGCCAGGGAACTGCGGGGGATTCCAATGTCTCTGAAGTGACCTGCCGCCTGGAGACTGGCCGCACGCACCAGATCCGGGTGCACCTGGCGAGCCTGGGCCATCCGCTGCTCGGTGATACGCTTTATGGCGGCCGCGTGATCGCGGGCGCCGAACGCCAAATGCTGCATGCGTGGCAACTGCGATTCGACGATCCCGCAGGCGCGGGCGAGGTGCAGTTCGAGGCCGATCCGCCGCCCGACATGCAGGCCGTGCGCCAGGCGATTCACTGGGCCGGATCGCTGACCGCTGACCGCTGACCGAAGACCGAAGACCGAAGACCGAAGACCGCAGACCGCAGACCGCAGACCGCAGACCGCAGACCGCCGAGACACCATGCCTGAAAAGCCCGCGATCGATTCCCCAGCCCTTGCCATCGTTCGGCCCGCGCAGCCGTGGCCCGGGGTCACCCTGTTCTGCACGACCCGCGCCGGCGGCGTGGGTACGCCGCCCTACGACACCCTGAACCTCGGGTTGGGTGCAGGCGACGATGCGGGCATCGTGCGCGAGAATCGCGCGCGACTGCGCCCCATGCTGGCTGCAGAGCCGTTTTGGCTTCGGCAAGTGCATGGCAGCACGGTGGCCGATGGGGATGCGTTTTCTCCAATCCCGGCCGTCGGATCGTCGGACACAAATGCGGCGACGGATCCGCCCGAGGCGGATGCCGCGATCACCGCCAGGCCCGGTCGCGTGCTTGCCATATTGACAGCGGATTGCCTTGCGGTCGTGATCGGCGATGCCCAGGGCAGGGTGCTCGGGGCCGCGCACGCTGGCTGGCGCGGGCTTGCCGGGGGAGTGCTGGAGGCGACGCTTACGGCCCTGCGGCAACGCGCGCCGCACGCCACCGCGTGGCGGGCCTGGATTGGCCCGGGCATCGGCGCGACCGCGTTTCAGGTCGGGGACGACGTTCGCGAAGCGTTTGCGCAAGCGGGATCCGAGGAGCCGGGCCTGTTTGTCGCAGATCCCGGTATGCCGGGGAAGTGGCTCGCCGATCTTGCCGGCCTGGCACGCTGGCGCCTCGAGCGCCTGGACGTGACGCAAATCGAGTCCTGCGGGCTTTGCACCGTCACCGATACCCAGGGCCGATTTTTCTCATATCGCCGGGATGGGCGGACCGGGCGCATGGCAACCCTGGCCTGGCTTCACGGCGCGTGAGCGCCTGGATCGCGGCTGGGTCTGCGAAAGCGCCATTGCTGTGCCTTGCGTGCCTGGGCGCGATAAACCGTTATGGTGAATGCACGTTCGCAATGACCATGTAAGGTTTCTCATTTACGCTCACTCTTATTTTCCGTTTACCCTCATTGACAACGCTGAGCGTGCAGCGCACGATTCATTCCGAATTGCAAACAAAAGGTTCTTGATGTGAACGTTCCACTTCCCACTGGCTGGGTTCCCCCACCGGGCATTCCCCAAGAAAAACTTGCCTCCATCCAGCATGACTTCATGCAAGGGTGGCAGAAGATTTCCCAGCAGGCCGCCGAGGGGCACCTCGATCCTGTGCACGACCGGCGGTTCGCCGCCAAAGCGTGGGCGGCGAGCCCGACGCACCTGTTGATGGCCCACATGTATCTGTTGTCTGCCCACGCGATGCAGAAGATGGTGGCTGCGTCGGATGCCAAGCCTGAGCTCAAGGATCGCCTGCAGTTTTCCGTCATGCAGTGGATCGACGCCATGTCCCCGGCCAACTTCTTCGCCACCAACCCGGATGCGCAGCGCGCGCTCGTCGAATCCGGCGGCGAAACCTTGCGGGCGGGCATTTCGAACTTCCTGGGCGACCTGAAAAAGGGCAGGATCACCCAGTCCGATGAGAGCAAGTTCACCGTAGGCGAGAACCTCGCGACCACCCCGGGATCGGTGGTCTACCAGAATCGCTACCTGCAAATCATCCAGTACAAGCCGACCACATCCACGGTTTACCAGCGCCCCATTCTTCTGGTGCCGCCTTGCATCAACAAGTTTTACATCCTCGATCTGCAGCCCGAGAATTCGTTCGTGCGTAACGCGGTCGCTGAAGGGTTCACCGTGTTCCTGGTTTCGTGGCGCAATCCGGTGCCCGAGGACACCGACGGGATCGACAAAGCGACCTGGGATGACTACATCGAGGGTGGCGTGCTTGATGCCATCAAGACGGTGAGCGCGATCTCCGGCCAGAAGAAGATCAACGTCCTGGGCTTCTGCGTGGGCGGAACCATGCTGGCGACGGCGCTCGCCGTTGCGGCAGGGCGGGGCGAGCACCCTGAGGCCTCGCTCACGATGCTCACGTCAATGGTCGACTTTTCGGACACCGGCACGCTCAAGGTGTTCGTCGACGAACCGCACGCGCAGCTCCGGGAGCAGACGCTCGGGCAGGGCGGGCTCATGAGAGCCCAGGAGCTGGGCGCGACGTTCTCTTTCCTGCGGCCGAACGAACTGGTCTGGAATTACGTCGTTTCGAATTACCTGAAGGGCGAAACCCCGGTGCCGTTCGACCTGTTGTACTGGAACGGCGACAGTACCAACCTGCCCGGGCCGTTCTTTACCTGGTACTTCCGCAATATGTACCTGGAAAACAACCTGCGCGTGCCAAATAAGCTGGTGTGCTGCGGCGTGCCGGTGGATCTTCGCAAGATCAGCACGCCCTCGTTTGTCTACTCATCGCGCGAAGATCACATCGTGCCCTGGAAATCAGGCTATGCGTCGACCCAGCTTTTTACGGGGCCCTGCAAGTACGTGCTGGGCGCCTCGGGTCACATCGCCGGGGTGATCAATCCGCCCGCCAAGAAAAAACGCAGTTATTGGGTTCTGGAAGGCGAGCACATGCCCGCCGATGCCCATACCTGGTTCCACCAGGCAACGGAGCATCCCGGCAGCTGGTGGCCTGAGTGGACGGCCTGGCTGGCATCGCATAGCGGTCGTCGGGTCAAGGCGCCGGCCGCCGAAGGCAGCGCCCGGTATCCGGTGATCGAGCCCGCGCCCGGATCCTTCGTCAAGGTGCGGGCAGTCTGATAGCAGTGCAACCCGGGTCCCTTCGCCGCGCGGAGCCCGGGGCAATATCAATGCGGTCGCTCTGCGGGCTAATTTTTTCTGTTTCGCAGCGGCACGAGGAGAACAAAAAATGAGTGCAAAACTGGCATACGTAACAGGCGGAATGGGTGGGATTGGCACTGCAATTTGCCAGCGCCTTGCAAAAGAAGGGGTGAAGGTGATTGCCGGTTGTGGTCCGAGTCGGGATTTCAAGGCCTGGATCGACGAACAGACCTCCCTGGGGTACAAGTTTTATGCCTCCGTGGGCAACGTGGCCGATTGGGATTCGACCGTCGAGGCTTTCGAGAAGGTCAAACGAGAGCACGGCAAGGTCGATATCCTCGTGAATAATGCAGGGATTACGCGCGACGGCGTCTTTCGCAAGATGAGCGCCGACGATTGGCGCGCTGTCATGGATACCAACCTGAACAGCCTGTTCAACGTCACCAAGCAAGTGATCGACGGCATGACCGATAGCGGTTTCGGTCGTATCGTCAATATCAGTTCGGTGAACGGGCAGAAGGGCCAGTTTGGTCAGTCCAATTACGCGACGGCCAAGGCGGGCATCCATGGGTTCACGATGTCGCTGGCTCTGGAGGTCGCCAGCAAGGGCGTCACCGTGAACACGGTTTCTCCGGGTTACATCGGCACCGACATGGTTCGGGCCATTCGTCCCGATGTGCTCGAAAAGATCGTTGCGACAATTCCGGTCAAGCGCCTTGGTACGCCGGAGGAGATTGGTTCGATCGTTGCGTGGATTTCATCCGACGATGCCGGTTTCGCGACCGGGGCCGATTTTTCGCTCAACGGCGGGCTGCACATGGGTTGAGCGGCGGGTGATGCATAATAAGGCGTGAAATCAGTTTCCGGGGAATCCCATGAGCGAGTCTGCAGCAGAAGTGTCAGTGCGTCTGATCAAGAAATATCCCAACCGGCGTCTTTACGACACCCAAACGAGCACGTACATCACGTTGTCCGACGTGAAGCAGCTCGTACTCGACCACGAGTTGTTCAAAGTGGTGGATGCTAAATCCGGGGATGACCTGACACGCAGCATCCTTCTGCAGATCATCCTTGAGGAAGAAAGCGGGGGCGTGCCCATGTTTTCTTCCACGATGCTGGCGCATGTCATTCGGTTCTACGGCCACGCCATGCAGGGGATCATGGGTTCATACCTGGAAAAGAACATCCAGTCTTTCATGGAAATCCAGGATCGCGTCGCGGACCAGTCCAAGGGCGTCTATGGTGCCAACCAGTTTGGCCCCGAAACCTGGACGCAGTTCATGAACGTGCAGACCCCGATGATGCAAAACATGATGAACAGCTACGTGGAGCAAAGCAAGAACCTGTTTGTCCAGATGCAGGACAAAATGCAGGACCAGACGCGCACGATTTTCTCCACGTTTCCTTTCGGACCCCAGGGCGCGCCGGGTGCGAAGAATGAGGACAAAAGCTGATCGGTTTTGTAACGCTAAACGATCAAACGGCCCGCGCAAGCGGGCCGTTTTTTTGCCGGGCGAGGGCGCTTGCCGAACGCTGCTACCGTGCGCGGCCACCGTGCACCGCGCGCGGGCGTAGCCCGAGCGTGCGGCGCGCCGCTAGCCCTCGGCGATGCGCATGGCGATATGATCCAGCGCTTCCTGCACCTGATCGATCAGAATCAGGCAGAGGTCGCCTGGCGCCAACCGGGCCAGTGCTGTGTCGATCGCCAGGAACTCCCCGCGAATTTCATCGACCTGGCGCGTGCGCGATACGTTGACAAGGCCTTTGCGCAGCAGCGCAAGCACCTCGCCGTCTTCGCGACCGCGCTGGCACTGGTCCTGGTACAGCAGGGCGTCGTCGAAAATTTCGCCGAGGATCTGCGTCTGGCGCGTGATGTCCTCGTCGCGGCGGTCTCCCGCCCCGCTGATGACGACCAGGCGCCGTTGAGCGGGCATGCTTTCGATGGCCTGCACCAGCGCCCCGATCGCGTCGGGGTTGTGGCCGTAGTCTGCGACGACGGTGGCGCCGCGATAGTCAAACACGTTGAAGCGGCCCGGTGCGGTGGCTGCGTCGTTGACGAAGGTGGCAAGGCCCGCTTCGATGGTGAGCCAGTCGATTCCCAGTGCCCAGACTGCCGCAATCGCGGCCATCGCGTTTTCGATCTGGAAGACGATCGTTCCCTTGCGGGTGAGCGGAATGGCCGATAGCGCCAGGCGACGCTCGAATGTGCCCTCGGCGCAAACGATCTCGGGCCCGTCGCGATACACAACGCGTTTGCCCTGAGCGCGGTGAGTGCGCATCACCGGATTCGTGCTGTCGATTGAAAAGAACGTGATGCCGCCCGGGCAATCTTCTGTCATTCGCACCACGAGCGGATCGACGGCGTTGAGAACAGCCATGCCCTGCGGCGCAACGTTGCGCACGACCACGCGCTTGACTTCCGAAAGCCCTTCGACCGAGCTGATGTAGTTCAGGCCGAGGTGATCGCCAACCCCGATGTTGGTGACGATCGCCACATCGCATTTGTCGAACGCCAGCCCCTCGCGCAGGATGCCGCCGCGGGCTGTTTCAAGGACGGCTGCATCCACGTAGGGATGCAGCAGGACGTTGCGCGCGCTGCGCGGTCCGCTGCAGTCGCCCGTGTCGATGCATCGGTGCTCGATGTAGACCCCGTCCGAATTGGTCATGCCCACGCGCTTGCCGGTCACCGTCAGCAGGTGCGCAGTCAGACGGACCGTGGTGGTTTTGCCATTGGTGCCGGTGACCGCGACGACCGGAATGCGCGCGTTGTCGCCATCGGCGAACATCGTGGAAATGATCGCCTCGCCCACAGGGCGCGACTTGCCGAATGAAGGACTCAGGTGCATGCGCAGCCCCGGCGCCGCGTTGACCTCGACGATGCCGGCGCGCTGCTCTTCCATGGGCTTGTGCACGGTTTCGGCCACCAGGTCGACACCCGCGATATCGAGCCCCACCATGTGCGCCGCCGTGACCATGCGCGCCGCGAGTTCGGGATGGACTTCGTCGGTCACGTCCGTGGCGCTGCCGCCGGTACTGAGGTTGGCGTTGTTGCGCAGCCGGATGCGCCGGCCCTTGTCGGGGATCGAATCGGCGGAGAGGCCCTGATTGTCGAGGGTTGCAAGCGCAATGTCGTCGAAACGGATTTTGGTGAGCGAGGTGGCGTGGCCATCACCGCGCAGCGGATCGGTGTTGACCTGTTCGACGAGTTGACGCACCGTGTGGATTCCGTCGCCGATCACATTCGGTGGATCGCGGCGTGCCGCAGCGATCAATCGGTCTCCCACGACGAGCATGCGGAAGTCGTGGCCCGGAATGTAGCGCTCGACGATCACGTCGCTGCAGATGTCCGACGCCACGGCAAAGGCGGCGCTGAGCTGGGCGCGCGTTTCGATGTTGACCGCGACCCCCTTGCCCTGGTTGCCGTCGCGTGGTTTGACCACCACGGGAAGGCCGATGCTGTTGGCCATTTCCCAGGCCTCTTCTTCGGTCGAGACGACATGGCCGGTTGGAACCGGAACGCCAGCGGCGTCCAGCAACATCTTGGTGAGGTCCTTGTCCTGGGCGATGGCTTCCGAGATCGCGCTGGTGTTGTCGGTTTCGGCGGCCTGGATGCGTCGCTGCTTGCTGCCCCAGCCGAACTGCACCATGCTGCCCTGCGTCAGCCGACGATAGGGAATGCCGCGCGCCACGGCGGCGTTGACGATGGATCCGGTGCTTGGTCCCAGGCGCACGTCTTCATCGAGCTCGCGCAGACTGGCCAGCGCCAGGCGAATGTCGAAGGGTTCATCGTCCATCGCGGCGTGGCACAGTGCCGCGGCGAGATCCAGCGCGAGCCGCCCGACAGGCTCCTCGGTGTACTGCACGACGACCTGGAACACGCCGGGCTCGGGCGTTGCGATTGTCTCGCCGAACGCGACAGGGCAACCGGCGGCGGCCTGAAGGCCCAGCGCGACGGCCTCCAGCGCGTGGGCCATCGAGATCGGATCTTTATGCCCGAACGGACGCAAAGGCTTGATGTCCGGGAAACGCGCACGCAGCCGCGTGACGAATTCGGGTACCTTATCGAGATCGCGTTCGAGGCCGGAGCAGGCGACGATGGACTCCATGGCGGTTTGGCGGCTCCACAAATTGGGGCCGCGCAGGGCGCGAATGCGGGACACTTCCATATTGATTCCTGTGTGTCGTTGTGACGGCTGTCGTGATGACGCGGGTGGTGTGGTCAGGCCTTTAAGTGGCGGCAGGTGCGATTTCGGTAAGGCCGAAGCTCAGCAACCCCGCTTCGATGAGCTCGGGCGAGAGCCCCAGCGCCCAGGCTGCGGCGGCCGTTGCCAGGACGTTATGAAGCTGCTGCGGATCAAGCCCGCTGCCGACGACGGGAATCCGCGCGACCTCGCACAGCGCGATGCGCGTTGCGCCCTCGGCCAGCACCAACCGGGCTCCTTCGAGCACAACGGCGCGTTTGCCGGCGGCAAGGTGCTCCGTGACCACTTGCGACGGTGCTTGCGCGCTGTAATACGTGACCGCGCCGTCGCAGTACTGGGCCAGCTCCGCCACGCGCGAATCGTCTGCATTGAGTACACCCGTGCCCGTGGGCAACACGACGTCGACCTGCGTGCGGTAGACCTTGATGAGGTCGTCCACCTCGAGCAGATCGTGCTCGGCCAGGTCTTCCGACCAGGTGATGGTCGTGACGATGCCCACCTCGCAGCGCTCGTAGCACAGGCCGTCCGTGATGATCTCGATGCCGTCGTTTTCGATGATCGCAGCTTGCACCTCGCGGTTCAGCAGCAGGCGGCGGCCGTCGTCGAAGGTGGCGCAATCGCCGTGGCGCAATTGCCGCCGCCCCACGAACAGGCCATCGCTGCAGGCAAGGCCGCAGCGCCAGCCGTGCAGGCCGAGCAGCCAGAAGAGCAGGTGCGCGATGCTGGTCTTGCCATGCGTGCCGGTAATGCCGATGACGGGGATGCGCGCCATGTCCCCAGGGGGGAACGTGTGCGCGACGATGTTGCGACCGACCTGGCGCGGCTTGCCCTCGGCGGGCTTGAGGTGCATCAGCAATCCCGGGCCGGCGTTGACTTCGACGATCGCGCCGCCCTGTTCTGACAGGGGCCGGGAGATATCCTTGGCCACGAGATCGATCCCGGCGATGTCCAGGCCGACGATGCGCGCTGCCGTGGCAGCCACGTCGGCCACGTCCGGGTGAACCTCGTCCGTGCAATCGAATGCGACGTTGCCATTGCGCTGGATCTGGACTTCGCGCCCCGCGTCGGGGATTGAATCTTCGGTCATGCCCTGACGGGCGATTTCGATGCGGGCGGCGGAATCGATGCGGATGAAGTTCAGGGGCTGGTCTTCCGTGCGTCCTCGCCTCGGATCCGCATTGATCTGCGATTCGATGAGCTCGACGATCGTGCTGCGGCCGTCCCCGGTCACCGAGGCCGTCCTGCCACGGGCGGCGGCTGCCAGCTTGCCTCCGACGATCAGCAGGCGATGCTCGTCGCCCCGGATGAAACGCTCCACGAGCACGCCCGAGCCCTCGTCGACGGCAACCGCGTAGGCCGCCTCGACTTCTTCGCGCGAAATGAGGTTGGTGAACACGCCGCGGCCATGATTGCCGTCGGTCGGTTTCACCACGACGGGCAAGCCGAGCTCCTCGGCCGCATCCCACGCATCCTGAACGCTCGAGACGGCGCGCCCTGTCGGCACGGGCACGCCGCAGGACTCAAGCAGCGACTTGGTGAGATCCTTGTCCCGCGAGATGGTTTCGGCGATCGCGCCGGTATTGTCGGTCTCGGCTGTCCAGATCCGGCGTGCGTTTGCCCCGTAACCGAGTTGCAGCAGATTGCCGGTATTCAGGCGGATTGCCGGAATCAGGCGCTCCGTGGCGGCCTCGACGATGCAGGCCGTGCTGGGCCCCAGACAGTGCTCCTGGATGAGGTCGCGCAATTGCTCGACGGCGGCTTCGACGTCATACGGCTCGTCCTTGATGGCCGCGAGCACCAGATCGCGCCCCAGGTACAAGGATGCCTTGGCGACTTCGTCATGCCAGGCGCTGACGACCACCTTGTAGACGCCGCGCCTGGAGGTTTCACGCGCGCGCCCGAAGCCCCCGGGCAATCCTGCCATGTCCTGAAGTTCGAGGCAGACGTGTTCCATGATGTGGCAGGGCCATGTACCCCGGCGCAGACGCTGCAGGAAACCGCCGCGCACGCCTGGACTGCAGCGGTGCTCGACCAGACCTGGCAACCAGGCTTCAAGTCGCTCATAAAGGCCGGGAACCTTATCAGACGGGCAGTCTTCGAGATCCCCGATGTCGACCCATGCCTCGATCGCGGGCAGGTAGGTCCACATGCTGGGACCGCGCAAGTGGGTAATGCGCTGGATGACGATGTCGTGATTCTTCATGGTGATGTGCCAGGATCGTTTTGCACTGCAGCATAGACAGGGCTGCGGATGTGTCATTATCGCAGCAAATAGGTACCGCGGGCGCGCCGCGGGCCCCCCGCCGCCCCCCTGCGCAGGCAGGCTAGTTATACTTGCGGGATTATTCGATACAACTGATTACTTGGCCGCTTCCTTCCGAAGTTGCTGGTAAAGGCCAATGGGCATCGCGCCGCAGAGATGACATCTCGTTTACCCACCGATTCACTGCCGGACACGACCCTGCCCGCGGGCTGGGCCGAGGCCTTGAAGCCTTTGCTCGAGCCAGGTGAAAAGGTCTCCGCCTGGGTCGCGCCTGATCTGGATCAAAACCTGCATTTCGTGTCCGGCGCGCTGGTGCTGACCTCCGCGCGCTTGCTCGCCCGTGCGCCCGGCGAGTCCGACTGGCTCGCCTGGCCGCTCATGCAGTCGATGTCGCTTCCCCATCGCGACCACGCGGGCGTGGGGACGATCGAGCTCTTCGATGGCCCGGTTCGCATCGCCTGCTGGCACCATACGCTGGGCATGACGCCGGCGGTGCGCAGGATGTCCGACCTGTTTTCGACGATGCAAAAGCTGATCGCCGATCCGGATCTGCACATTGAGCCGCCTGTGGCGGCCTGCCCGACGTGCGGCACCCCGTTCGCGCCCGATTCCGACGAGTGCGCCGTCTGCAACGAGGATGCTCCCGGGCCGAGCAGCACCTGGGCATTGTTGCGGCTTGGGCGCTTTGCGCGCCCGTATCGCACCCACCTGGCCGTCGGGTTCACCCTGACCCTGCTGTCGACCGCCGCCTCGCTGGTGCCGCCGTACCTGACGATGCCGCTGATGGACGACATTCTCATTCCGTTCCAGAACGGCAAGCCCATCAACTACGACCTCGTCTCGCTCTACCTGACAGGTCTCATCGTATCGGCTCTGCTGGCCTGGCTGCTGAGCTGGGCACGCACCTACTTGCTGGCCTGGGTCAGCGAGCGCATCGGTGCAGGCCTGCGCACCACCACCTTCACACACCTGCAGACGCTTTCGCTGCAGTATTTCGGGGGCAAGCGCACCGGCGACCTGATGGCGCGCATCGGCAGCGAGACCGACCGCATCAACCTTTTTCTCTCGCTGCATTTGCTGGATTTCGCCAATGACGTCCTGATGATCCTCATGACGGCCGCCATCCTGATCTCGATCGATCCGTGGCTGGCGCTCACGACGCTCATCCCGCTGCCGATGATCATGTGGATGATCAACATCGTGCGCGGTCGCCTGCGCCATGGGTTCGAGAAAGTCGATCGCGCCTGGGCCGATGTCACCAACGTGCTGGCCGACACGATCCCGGGCATCCGGGTCGTCAAGGCGTTCGCCCAGGAGCATCGCGAGGTCGCGCGATTTCGCGAGGCCAACGATCGCTATCTGTCGGTCAACGACCGGATCAACAAGGTCTGGGCCCTGTTTGCGCCCACAGTCACCTTTCTGACGGAAATCGGCCTGCTGGTGGTCTGGATTTTCGGCATTTCCCAGGTCGCCAGCAGCACCATCACGGTGGGCGTGCTTGCGGCGTTCCTGGCGTACATCGGTCGCTTCTACACGCGGCTGGATTCCATGAGCCGTATCGTGTCGCACACGCAGCAGGCCGCCGCAGGCGCCAAGCGGATCTTCGACATCCTCGATCATGTCTCCAGCGTGCCGGATGCCCAGCGTCCCGTCCCGCTCGATCGTGTCGACGGGAACATCGAAATCCGCAATGCCGGGTTCCGCTACGGCAGCCGGGTGGTCCTGCGCAATGTGTCGCTGAACATCGGCGCGGGCGAGATGATCGGGCTGGTCGGCCACAGCGGCTCAGGCAAGAGCTCGCTGGTCAACCTGATTTGCCGCTTCTACGATGTCACCGAGGGGGGGATTCGTGTCGACGGCATCGATATCCGGTCATTCTCGCTGACGGCCTATCGCCGCAATATCGGCATCGTCCTGCAGGAGCCCTACCTGTTCTTCGGCACGATCGCCGAGAACGTCGCCTACGGCAAACCCGAGGCCACGCGCGAGGAGATCGTCGCGGCTGCGCGCGCGGCGCGCGCCCACGAATTCATTCTGCGGCTTCCGCAAGGCTACGACTCGCTCGTGGGCGAGCGCGGTCAGGCCCTTTCCGGCGGCGAGCGGCAACGCATTTCGATTGCCCGCGCGCTGCTGATCGACCCGCGTATTCTGATCCTCGACGAGGCGACTTCGTCGGTCGACACGACGACCGAAATGGAAATCCAGGAAGCCCTGGACAACCTGATTCAGGGTCGTACGACCATCGCGATCGCGCACCGCCTGAGCACACTGCGCAAGGCGGATCGGCTGGTCGTGCTCGATCGGGGTCAGATCGTCGAAATCGGCCAGCACGAAGAGTTGCTCGCGCGCAAGGGTGCCTATCACGCGCTCTACGAGGCGCAAAACCGCCAGAACGAGGATGAAGCCGTCGTCGTGCCCCCGCTGGCGTTGCCAGGCGAGGTGAAACATGCTTGATTTCCTGCTGGCCCGGAACAATGCAGGTCGCCTGGTGATGACGACTGCGGATGGCACCGTCCACGAGGGGATTACCCCCGTGCGCGCGTTCCCGGTCATGGCGCCAGACAAATTCGTGGCGATCATGAGCGCCGAAGGCAAGGAAATCCTCTGGATCGACACCCCCGCAGAGCTTCCCGAGGACGTGCGCACGCTCATCCACGAGGAAATCGCGTCTCGTGAACTCATGCCGGCGATTCACCGCATCGTTTCCGTGACGGGCTTCTCGACCCCTTGCACCTGGGATGTGGAAACCGACCGCGGCAGGACCACCTTCATCCTCAAGGGTGAGGAAGATATCCGGCGACTGACCGCACAGATGCTCATCATCACCGACAGTCACGGATTGCGGTTCCTGCTACGCGACATGTTGGGCATCGACAAGGCGAGTCGCCGGATTCTCGACCGGTTCCTCTGAGTGACATCTTCCCGCCCCTGGCGACGGGGATTGCCACGCACCGGGTCAGGGTTTTCGGCTCAGGGCTTGTAGCTGCCGATGAAGATCGCCGGATCGATCCGCGCATCGTTCAGGCTGACATTCCAGTGCAGGTGCGCACCGGTCACCCGGCCGGTCGCGCCGACCTTGCCGAGAATCTGCCCGCGGGCCAGAGTGTCCCCGGGGGATACATCGATCACCGAAAGGTGACAGAACATACTGATCAGTCCCTGTCCGTGGTCCACGAACACCGTGTTGCCATTGAAGAAGTAGTTTCCGGTCAGGATGACGCGGCCCGCCGCAGGCGCACGGATCGGCGTTCCGGTGGGCACGGCGAAGTCCAGCCCCGAATGCGGAGCACGCGACTGACCGTTGAAGAAGCGCTTCAGGCCGAAAGGGCTGGATAAGGGGCCCTGCACGGGTTTGTCGAAAAGCAGGTTGCTCGGTTGCTCCGGGCTGAACTGGCGGTATGCCGCATTCTGGGTATCCATTTCCGAGCGAATGCGTTTGAGATCATCCTCGTTCGGGTTGACCTGTCGCTGGTTCTTGATGGTGATGTGCTGCTCCCGGTATTTTCGGTCGGCCACGGCGAACGAAAACGGGCGCAATCCCTCACGCGTCCTGACCTTCAGGACCTGCGTGCTGGGTGGGGTATCCAGTGGAATGCCGACGATGGCGAGCCATCGGTTCTGTCCGGCGGGGATGACCAGCACCTGTCGATCGCGGTAGGTGGCCGTGGGCGCGACCGAGTCGCCACTGTCGATCGCCACGACGGCCACGCCGCCGGGGACGGGATGATGCAGGGTTTCGACGCCTTGTTCGAATCCCAGTGCCGCCGCAGGAGCGCCGAGCCCGGAAAGCGCGCAGGCGGCGCGGATCGCCAGGACCAGGAACCAGCGCTTCATCTCAAGGCCTTCAGAACTTCCAGAGGTAAACGGTCGGGTTTTCCGGGCAGGGGCCGAGCTTGCAGATCATCAGGGAGTTGACCGTGTTGGCTGCAGAGATGGCGAGGAAAAACCAGATGAGTGCCGCGGCCACCACGCCGCTTCGCACCACCTGGCTCGACGCGCGCAACCGATTGCGGTCGATGCTGATCATGACCGCGCAGAAGATCATGACGATGACGAACGAAATAAACGCCCACGTATAGAAGTGCAGGCCGAACAGGGCGGATCCGTATCCCTTGTCGCCCGGCACGATGTGCAGCAAATCCTGGCGTGCCGAGGCCACGGCGCCGCCAAGCGCCGATGCCAGAATGATCGAGTAGTGCACCGCGGCCGGGCCGAAGCGCAGATTGAGCATCAAACCGACGCCGACCAGGATGAGGGCGACACGCTGGAGCTGGCACAGCGGGCAGGGCAGCTCGTTATAGACCACCTGCCAGATGAAGGCCATCGTGAGTGACGCGCAAATCGCGAGCAGCGCGGCGAGGTTAAGCCAGCGCGACAGCGTGGCGTCTGAATCCTGGTGATGGAGGTCGGACATGGCGCGCCTCAGAGTGAAATCGCGAGATGGTCGGTGATGTGGAACTTCAGCCACGCCAGGTAGATGACGAAGGTGACGATCCACATGGCGATCGTGCCGGCGCGGGATCCGCGCAAGCCCAGCCAGATCGCGATCGATCCGGTCAGGAAGGGCAGGAACATGATCATGGCGGGCATCTCCTTGCGCCAGAGTGGGGTACGCGGCTTCACGCCGCGCGCCGGGTCACTTTAGCACGGCAGGCCGCGCTCAGAACGCGTAGTCGGCCGTGAACGGAAGGCCTGTATGCAGGGTCCGCCCGGCGCCTTCGCGCACGATCGCGTTCATCCCCACGCAGATGGCGCCGCCCATGCGCGCCAGCCCGCGGTAGCCCGCCAGTGTCGCGGCGACGCCTGTCGGTGCCATCGCCGTGTTGGGATTGATATCGGGAATCGAGCATCGCGTGCAGGGTTTGACCAGGTCGAGCGCGACGGCGCCGCTGCCCGTCGGGATGACGAGGCGCCCGATCTGGTCCTCTTCGTGCGGCGCGAGGCCGGACAGGACAATGTTGGGCCGAAAACGCTGCACGCCGACGGGGTCAAGGCCCTGGCCGCGCAGACGGCGGTTGAGCTCGTCGATCGCGCCCTGCGTGATCACCAGGACCGGGAACCCGTCGCTAAAGAAATTGGGCGCCGATACGCCATGCGTCCAGTCGGGATCCGAAAGGCGTGGGGAATGGCCCGCAAAACGCACGAGACGAAACTGCCTGCCCGGAACCGCCAGGAAGGCGTCGAGCCATGTGGCCACGGCGTCGCCCATATCCGCCGCAAGGACCGTGTCGTTCCAGACCGTGACCTGGCGTAGCGGGCCGTCCCGGTCGAATGGCACATCGACAGGCTCGAACCCGGGCGCGGACATCACCAACCCGCGGTCCGTCAGCGCCGTGCCGATCCAGCACATATGCGGGATCTGGCGCTGTGTGACGAAGCGTCCCGTCTGGTCGACGATCATCCAGGCGCGGTCGTGCGCAAGGCCGGTCCCGGCAATCCGCGTCGACTCGAGCGCGATGCCCGCGCACGATTTGACCGGGTAGACGAACAGCAATGAAAGCACGCCGACGCAGTCGCTCATGGACAACCCCTCCTCGTTGGGACCGCGATCATTCTAGCCTTCGGCGGTGCCTGGGGCCGCGCATTGTGCAGGCGGGCATCGATCGGGTCGTCGTTCGGCTTAAACTGACAGGGTTAGCAACATCTTGCAGGAATTATCCATGCCTTCCTTTGACGTTGTCTCCGAAGTCGACAAGCATGAGCTTGCCAACGCGGTGGATCAGGCCAATCGCGAGTTGGTTACCCGTTTCGATTTCAAGGGCACCAGCGCGAAATTCGAGCTCGAGGAATCCGTCGTGACGCAGGTCGCGTCCAGCGCTTTCCAGCTCAAACAGATGCTTGATATCCTGCGCGGCCGCATGAGTGCGCGCGGTATTGATACCCGTTGTCTCGATGCGGACGATCCGCTTGAAAATCTCGGTGGGGCGCGCCAGAAGGTGACGGTCAAGCAGGGTATCGAACAGGCGGTCTCCAAGAAGTTGATCGCCGCCCTCAAGGAAGCCAAGATCAAGGTCGAAACCCAGATCACGGGCGAGAAGCTGCGCGTGACAGGCAAGAAGCGCGATGACCTTCAGGCGGCCATCGCCCTGCTCAAGAAAACCGAGGTGCCCCTGCCGCTGCAGTTCAACAACTTCAGGGACTGAGCCTGCGCCTAGCGCCCGCCGGTACGCACGTCGCCAAACAGCTTGCCGAGCCCGCGTGGCTGCGAGCGCCAGTACTGCCTGGGCGCCTCGACCTGCGCGCCGAGTTCGGCGGCTGCGTGCCACGGCCAGCGCGGGTCGTAGAGCATCCCGCGCGCAAGCGCCACCATGTCTGCCTTGCCGCTTGCGATGATCTCTTCGGCTTGCGCGGGTTCGGTGATCATGCCGACGGCGATGGTTGGCACGCCGGTCGCCTGCTTGATCTGTTGCGCCAGATGGACCTGATACCCGGGGCCGGCTGCGATTTTCTGCAAGGGCGAAACCCCGCCGCTCGACACATGGATGAAGTCGCATCCGCGCGCCTTGAGCGCCAGCGTAAAGGCAATGCTGTCTTCAATCGTCTGGCCACCCTCGACCCAGTCGATTGCCGAAATGCGCACACCCAGGGTCATGTTGGGCGCGAGCACCGCGCGCACGGCATCAAACACTTCGAGCGGGAAGCGCATGCGATTTTCGAGCGATCCGCCATAGGCGTCGGTGCGATGGTTCGCAAGCGGCGACAGGAACTGGTGCATCAGGTAGCCGTGTGCGCCGTGCAGCTCGATACCGTCAAAGCCTAAGCGCGCCGAGCGAATCGCGGCGGTCACGAAGGCCTCGCGCACCCGATCCATATCCGCACGCGTCATTTCGATGGGCGCGGGCTCGTCGGGCAAATGCGGGATTGCGCTCGGGGCCATCGGGCGCCATCCGCCATCTTCGGGGAGTTGCAGGCTGCCGCCGTCCCATGGACTACGGCTCGACGCCTTGCGCCCGGCATGGGCGAGCTGGATGAGGATCGGCATTGGCGTCGCATACGCGCGCACCGACTTCATGACCCGGCCAAGCGCGGCTTCGGTTGCGTCAGACCACAGGCCAAGACAACCCGGGGTGATTCGGCCAATATCCTCGACGGCGGTGGCTTCGATGATCAGGGCGCCTGCCCCGGATAACGCCATGTGCCCGAGGTGGATCAGGTGCCAGTCGTTGGCGAGGCCGTCCTCGGAGGTGTATTGGCACATGGGGGCGATGACGATGCGGTTGGGCAGCGTGACCGGGCCCAGGGTGATTGGCGAAAACAGGATGCTCATGGCTGAATGGTTTCCAGGTGATTGAATCTTTGTCGAGTGCGATGCTAACGGTCGGCCGCACCCGCGGCAAGTTGGCTGGCCTCCCAGCCGAGCATCGCGGCCTTACGCTCGGGCCCCCAGCGGTATTGACCGGATTCGCCGGATTCGCGAATGATCCGGTGGCACGGGATCAGGTAACCGATCTGGTTGGCCCCGATGGCGCTGCCGACCGCGCGCGCCGCACGTGGGTTGCCGGCCCTTGCGGCCAGCTGACCATAGGAAAGCACCTGGCCCGCCGGCACCTCGAGCAGCGCCTCCCAGACCTTGATCTGGAAATTCGTGCCGCGCAGCAGGACGTGCAGCTTGCCCGGGGCCTCATGATGCCCGAAGACCTGGCCGGCGGTCTGACGGGCCGCAGCGTCATCGTGGACGAATCGCGCACGCGGCCATTGCGCACGCAGGCGTTGCACCAGGTCGTCAATGTCGTCCTGTGCAAATTGCAGGAAGCAGATTCCGCGCGACGTCCAGCCGATCACCGCGCTGCCGAACGGCGTCGCGGCGGTGCCCCACCGGACCTCGACGCCCTCGGCGCCGCTCTGGATCTCCCCGGGCGTCATGGCTTCACAGCTCACCATCAGGTCGTGCAGGCGCCCCGGCCCCGAAAGCCCAACGGCAATCGACGTGGTCAGCACATCGGTCGGGGCACGCAGCTGCCGGCGCGCGTGTTCCTTGGTCAGGTATTGCAGGAATCGTTTGGGCGAAACCCCCGCCCAGTCCGAAAACACCCGCTGAAGTCGGCTCTCGCTCAATCCGACCGCGGCGGCGACGTCACTCAGTTCGGGTTGCTGGTTCGCATGCTCGCGCAGAAACCGGATCGCGCGAGCGACCACGTCGTACTGATGGCTGGCTTCTGCGCATTGGGGCATGGCGCTTCCTTGATCTAAGACACAACGGCATCAGTGTCGGGCGGCGCGATGGCGGCGTCCACCCGATTCTTGCTATTTGCCGCGCCCGGTGAAGAACATTCTGAATTGTAGGGCGGGCCCCAATGCGCAAGCCGCTGGGTGCTGGCGCCGGGTCCCATGGAAAGTGTTACGCTTTCAGCATGGCATTGCGAATGCCGGGGTGGGGTGCGTGGTGCGTTCCAACCGGGCAGTGCCCTTAGCTGGAGTTAAGCCATGTCATTCATTCGTAAGTTCCTGACCATGATCGTTCTCGGGCTGGCCATGGTCGCCGCCGGTTCGGCCTATGCCCAGAATTCCAAGCAGCCTTCGGGCAAGGTGCAGATCGACGAGACGCAGTTCGGCTTTATCGTTGGCGGCAGCGTCGGTGGCGGTGATCTGGAGTTCAAGGGCAAGAAGTACCCGTTCAAGATCGGCGGCCTGAGCGTTGGCGCCAACTTCGGCGTCTCCAAGCTTTCCGCAGCCGGCGAAGTCTACGACCTGCAGGATATTTCCAAGTTTCCCGGTACCTACGTCAAGCTCGACGGCAATATCACGCTCGGCGGCGGCGTCGGCGGCATGGTTCTCAAGAACGAGAACGGCGTCATCATGCGCCTCAATACGACTCAGCAGGGTATCCAGCTGAACCTGAGCGCCAACGGCGTGTCAGTGAAGTTCGACAAGTAATCGGAAACGTTGCGCGCGCCGCAGCTCACACGCTGCGGTGGCGCGTCAATAGTGCCTCGCGCGTCGTGGGTTGCGCGAGCCGGTCCAGCCACCACTGCAGTGCCCGTCCGGGCTTGCGGGCGCTCTGGCGCCACGCGTAGCGCGATTGCGTCTTGCGCTCCGGCTGCGCCACCTTCTTTTCGACGAGCCGACCCGTCTCGAGATACGGTCGCGCCATGGGCTCCGGGACGAAACCTGCGCCCAGCCCACGCATCTGTGCATCGAGCTTGGCCTGCATGCTGGCGACCGTCATCACGTCCTGACCCCGCGCCACGCCAATCGTGACGCCGTCGCCTCGCGGGATGGAATCCGCGACGGTAATGATCCTGTAGCGTGCGATGTCGGCCGGCGCGATCGGTTCCGCGGCCTGCGCGAGCGGATGGTGCGGCGCGACGACGAAAACGAACGTCAGGTTGCCGATAGGGTGATGGTGAAGGTCGGGGCTCAGCATGATCGCGACATCGGGCACGCCGATGGCAAGGTCTGCGAGCCCGTTATCGAGCACTGCCGCAGTGCCCGAGAGCGCCTCGTCGCGAAGCCGCAGCCGGGTCGGCGGATTTTCGGCAAGGAATGCCTCGCAGAGCTCCATGATCGCCGCACGCGATATCACGGTATCGACGGCAATCGTCAGCTGTGCCTCCCATCCCGTGGCGACGCGCCGAACCCGGTTGGCGATCGCATCCATTTCCTCCAGTAGCTTCGTCCCTTCAGCCAGCAACTCCTTGCCCGCGGCGGTCGGGCGCGCCTGGCGCGAGCTTCGGTCAAAGAGCAGGACATCCAGCGCATCTTCCATCTGACGCACGCGGTAGGTCAGGGCGCTGGGCACCACGCCCAGCTCGCGGGCGGCTGCCGCGAAGCTGCCGGTCGCAGCGATCGTCTGCAGCATGCAAAGGGCTTCGGGCGTGAGTGGATTGTTCGAATTTTGCATAATCAGGAACGTTTGATTCAAATAAATTGAATGATGACATCAAATGATTGCGATGGCAACGCCTTGCCCGCACCGTAAAGTCTCACCCATGCAGAGGTTGCGCGCGGCAGTGGGCCAGCGCCACATCATTCCAATCCGGAGGCATCGCCATGATCAGGTTTCGCAGGTCGCAGGAGCGCGGGTTTGCCGACCACGGCTGGCTCAAGTCGTTTCACAGCTTTTCGTTCGCAAACTACTACGACCCGGCGCACATGGGCTGGGGCAATCTGCGCGTGATCAACGAGGATCGCGTGGCGCCAGGCACCGGGTTTGGCACGCATGGCCACAAGGACATGGAAATCGTCAGTTATGTCCTGCAAGGCAATCTGGCGCACCAGGACAGCATGGGCAACGTGCGCGGCATTCCGCCAGGCGACGTGCAACGTATGAGCGCGGGCTCGGGCGTGCGGCACAGCGAGTTCAATCATGCTGAAGGCCTGGTCACGCACTTCCTGCAGATCTGGATTGAGCCCTCGGTCAAGGGCATCGAACCCAGCTACGAGCAGAAGACGGTTCCGGATTCGGAAAAGCGCGGTCGCCTTTGCCGGGTGGCCGGGCCCGCGGGGATTGAAAGCTCCGTGACCATCAGCGCGGACGCGATTCTCTATGCAGGTCTGTTCGATGGCGACGAATCCGCGCGCCTGGCGATTGATTCAGCCCGCAAGGCCTATGTGCATCTGGTGCGCGGGGATCTGTCGGTCAACGGTCACGCGCTTGCCGCAGGCGATGCGGCGCTGATCGAGGGCGAAACCGAGATCGCGCTCTCGGAAGGGCGCAACGCCGAAGTGCTCGTGTTCGATCTCGCGCCCTAACGATTTTTGCCGGCGGCCCCCGCAGGCCGACCGGTGCAGTGCGTTGTCGTGATGTGCCCGGGTTTCATCCGGGGGTCACGGATTCATTTTCATTTTGTAGTCGCTTCTGTTCTTTTTTTCACTGCTATTTAGATTTATTCATTTTCACAACTCGAGGACTTCATGATGACTAACACCTTCCAATCCGCTACTGCCCTGCTGGGTCGCCTGTTGCTTGCCGCGCTGTTCCTGCCGGCCGGCATTGCCAAACTCGCCGGCTTCGCCGGCACGGTCGGCACCATCGCTTCGGTCGGGCTTCCCTTGCCTGCCGTTGGCGCAACGATCGCGGTGCTGGTCGAGATTCTGGGCGCCGTTGCGCTGATCGTCGGATACGGCACGCGCGCCGCCGCTCTGGTGATGGCGATTTTCACGCTGGTAGCCACTTACTTCTTCCACGCCTTCTGGGCTGCCCCGGCTGACCAGGCGTTCGTTGTTTCGCTGCTGTTCTACAAGAACATTGCTGTTGTCGGCGGTCTGCTGGTCGTGGCGGCATTCGGCCCCGGCGCCTGGAGCATCGAAGGGCGCGGCGCGTCGCACAACGGGCCCCTGGTGCATTGAAAATGCGCGGCGCACGCGCCTGATCGAAGCGCCGGGCGCCGGCGCAGACCGGCCCCGCGCCACCAAATTCGGGCATACTGTGCGGCATAGCCGCTTCCCGAATTGTGTGCGCAACGAACATGAACGATCTCCTGCTGGGTTGCATCGCCGACGATTTCACGGGCGCCACGGATCTGGCCAACAACCTGGTGCGTGCGGGGATGCGGGTGGTGCAAACCGCCGGCGTGCCGGCAACCCCGCTCGACACGACGGCTGATGCCGTCGTTGTCTCGCTCAAATCACGTACGATCCCCCCTGCGCAGGCCGCGGCCCAGTCGGTGCAGGCGCTGCGCTGGCTGCAGACGCAGGGTGCGCGCCAGATCTACTTCAAGTACTGCTCAACCTTCGATTCAACTGCGCAGGGCAACATTGGCCCCGTGACCGATGCGCTGATGGATGCGCTGGGCTGCGATTTCACGGTCGCCACGCCGGCCTTTCCGGATGTCGGCCGCACGGTGTTCAAGGGGTACCTGTTTGTTGGCGATGTGTTGCTGCACGAAAGCGGCATGCAGGATCACCCTCTCACCCCCATGACCGATCCCTCGCTGGTGCGCGTCCTGCAGGCGCAGACGCGCCGGCGCGTGGGCCTGATCGACTACGCCGTGCTGGCGCAGGGCCTTGACGCGATTCGCGCGCGGATCTCCCGGCTTCGCGCCGATGGTGTGGGGATCGCAATCGTCGATGCGGTCAGCAATGCGGATTTGATGCGGCTTGGCCCGGCGCTGGCGGATTTGCCGCTGGTGACGGCGGGTTCGGGCGTGGCAATCGCGCTGCCGGCGAATTTTGGCATTACGCCAAATTCCCAGGCGAGCGCTCTTCCGGCGCTCAGCGGTTTTCGGGCGGTGGTGTCCGGCAGTTGCTCACGTGCGACCAATGGGCAAGTGGCTGAGTTTCTGTCCGCTGGACGGCCTGCGCTCGCGCTCGATCCCCTGGCGTTATGCGATGGTGATGAAGCGATCGAGCGCGCGCTCGACTGGGCCCGGCCGTTACTGGGCGATCAGCCGATCCTCGTGTATTCGACCGCAGCGCCGGAAGGCCTGCGGCGTATCCAGGAGCAGCTGGGCGTGGCGCGCGCGGGTGAAATCGTCGAGCGCGCGCTTGCGCGCATCGCTTGCGGGCTTGTGCAGTCGGGCGTTGGGCAACTCGTGGTGGCCGGCGGCGAGACTTCCGGCGCCGTCGTTCAGGCGCTGGGCATCACGCAATTGCAGATCGGCCCGCAAATCGATCCTGGTGTTCCGTGGTGTGCGGCAAAATCCCCGATCGCCGGGGGCACGCTGCATGTCGCGCTCAAGTCCGGCAACTTCGGGTCGCCCGATTTTTTCACCGGGGCCTTCGGCAGGATTGCGTGATGGCATCGAGCGTGACACTGGAAATCGATTTTCTGCGCGCCGAAATCTGCCGCGTTGGCCGCAGCCTCTTCGATCGCGGCTATGTACACGGCACGACCGGCAACATCAGCGTTCGTGTCCCGCAGAGGTTGGGCGGCGGATTCCTGATCACCCCGACCGATGCGTGTCTTGGCTTTCTTGAGCCCGCCCGGCTTGCCCTCGTCGGCGCGGATGGCCGGCAACTGACCGGTGACCGCGCGAGCAAGACGCTGGCGCTGCATCGCGCGATCTACGGCGCAGCGCCCCACGCGACGTGTGTGATCCATACCCACTCGTCCTGGCTTGTCGATCTGACGTTGCGTGGCGTGTGGAGCCGGGACGATATCGTCCCGCCGATCACACCCTATTTCGTCATGAAGGTCGGGCACGTTCCACTGGTGCCGTATTGCAAGCCCGGTGATCCGCTCGTGGCCGACAACGTCGCGCGGATGATCGGCGAACACGCGGCGCGCGGCGTCGCCCTGCGTGCCGTCATGTGCGAGCGGCTCGGGCCCCAGGTCTGGGCCGATACGCCGGGTGCTGCCATGGCGATCCTTGAGGAGCTCGAGGAAACCGCCCGACTCTGGCTGCGGGGCGGGCGCACGGCGACGCCTCTGCCCCGTGCGGAAATCGACGCACTGTGTGCGCAATTCAACGTGGTCTGGTGACGGGCCCAATGTGCTTGGTCGCCTGTTCGGGCGACCCATCAAGGAAGCGAGCATGAAAATTCTGATCACGGGCGGCGCTGGTTTTCTGGGAACCCAGCTTGCGCGCGCCCTTGTGGCCCGAGGCACCCTGCGTGGCGAGCGCATCACGGCGCTGACGCTGACCGACATCGCCGGCGCGGTGGCGCCGGATCTTGCAGGCCATTCGCTTGTGCGTTTCGTCAGGGGCAGCCTGGTCCACCGGTTGGGCGAGGCCCTGTCCAATACGCCGGATGCCGTGTTCCACCTGGCTTCGGCCGTGTCGGGAGAGTGCGAGGCCGATTTCGATCTTGGCCTTTCATCGAATCTCGACGCCACGCGGGCGTTGCTTGACGCGCTTCGGGCGCAATTCGCTCGCACCGGCCAGGCACCGCTGTTCTTCTTTTCGAGTTCCGTCGCGGTATTTGGCTCGGATCCGGCTTTGCCGCTGGCGCCAGTGGTGCGCGACGAAACGCTGCCCACGCCGCAGTCGAGCTATGGCATCCACAAATTCATTTGCGAGCAACTCGTGGCTGACTATACGCGCAAGGGTTATGTCGATGGCCGCGTCGCGCGCCTGATGACAGTGTCGGTACGCCCGGGGCGCCCGAATGGTGCTGCGTCCAGTTTCCTGTCGGGCATCGTGCGCGAGCCGCTTGCCGGTGTTGAGGCGATTTGCCCCGTCGATCCCTCGACAGAGGTCGCGCTGGCGTCGCCCGCGACGACGATTGCGGGGATTCTTGCGGTGGCAGAGGCAAGCCGTGAAGCCTTTGGCGGTCGCACGGCGCTGAATCTGCCGGCCCTCACCGTGACGGTGGGCGGGATGATCGAGGCGCTATCCCAGGTCGCGGGCGCCGAAGTGGCCGCGCGCGTGCGCGTGGCCCCGGATCCCGCGATTTCGCGCATTGTCGGCGGATGGCCCGCGCGCTTCGAGTGCCGTCGTACGGCTTACCTCGGGTTGAAGGCCGATCAGTCTTATGCTGACGTCATCCGCCAGTACATGGCGATGAACGGGGGCTGACCGCGCTGTGGCGCTCACCCCGCCCCTGGTCAATCGGTCACACTACGATCGGATGCTGCGCGCCGTCCATCGTGATGATGGTGCCGGTCACATAACTTGCCCGGTCTGAGGCGAGGTAAGCCACGGTGTCCGCGACTTCCTCCGGCGTGGCGAGCCTGCCCATCGGCACGCGCGCAGTCGCCTGGCGCAGGGCTTCCTGCTCGCTGATCTTTTCGTGTGCAGCCGTGACTTTCATGCCTTCTTTCAGGCGCTCGGTCAGGGTGGCTGCCGGGTTGACCGCGTTGACCCGGATCCCCAAGGGGGCATAGGCCGCTGCCATCCCGGCGCTCGCGAGCATCAGCGCGGCGTTGGCGCTGCCGCCCGAGATGTGGACCGTTGAGGCGACCTTGCCGCCGGCACCGACGACGTTGACGATGACGCCGCGCTTGCGACTGGCCATGCGCTTGATCGCCGGATCCATCATGTTGATGTAGGTGAAAAATTTCGCGTCCATCGCATTACGCCACACCTCGGGCGTCAGGTCCGGGGCAGCCGTGCGCTTGGCGGCGCCTGCCGAGTTGACCAGGATGTCGAGATCGCCAAGCGCGTGTTCGGCCTGGTCGAGCGCCCGGGCGGCCGACGCCGCATCACGCAAGTCAGCCGCGATGACGGCAATCCGCTCGCCTGCGCCCGGGAATTTCTCCAGCAGCGCGGTGCGCGCCGCATCGAGGTTGGTCTGATCCCGTGACACCAGGCTGACCTTGGCGCCTTCTTCCAGGAACACCACGGCGCATGCCAGGCCGATGCCCTTGCTGCCGCCGGTGATGAGCACGTGCTTGTCGTTCAGATGTAGATCCATGGGGTTTCCAGTGTGGTTTGCCTTGACCTCCGATGTCGGAGATCCAGGTCAGAATCAGATTTTTCTGTGAGAGCTTATTGTAAGAACTTGCTGTCAGAACTTAATGTCGCTTTCACGAATTAGCTTCGCCCATTGCGCTTGTTCTGACAAGACATACTTGCGCGCGTCTTCGGGAGTGCCGCCCATCGGGCTGCTGCCCTCTGCATTCAGTTGCTCGATGAGCGCCGGGTTTTTCAGCGCGACATTGATCGCCGTGTTCAGGCGCTCGACGACCTCAGGCGGGGTTTTCGCCGCCGCGACGACGACTTTCCAGTCGACAGCCGCGAAGCCCGGATAGCCTGATTCGGCAATGGTCGGCACATCGGGCAGCACGGCGATGCGGCGCGCCGAGGTGACCGCCAGTGCGCGCAGTTTGGCTCCTGTGATCAGGGAGATGCTCCCTTGCGGGGTGGCCATCATGAAGTCGGTCTGCCCGCCCATGAGATCCGTGAGCGCGGGCGACGCACCCTTGTAGGGCACGGTCAGGATCTGGTAGCCCGCGCGCTGCCCGAGCAATTCGGCGGCCAGGTGGCCGACGGTGCCCAGCCCCGGCGTGGCGTGCCGCAGTTCGCCCGGCTTGGCCTTTGCCGCCGTGATCAGTTCGGCCAGCGTCCGGTAGGGCGAATGTTCAGACACGACGACGACCATGGGAACTTCGGCCACCAGCGCGACTGCGCTGAAATCCGCAGTGGCATCGAAAGGCATCGACGGCATGATTGCGGGGTTGATGGCCAGGTTCGAGGTCTGGCCCATGCCCACGGTGTAGCCGTCCGGGCGGGATTTTGCGACCGCATCCAGGCCGATGTTGCCGCCCGCGCCGGCCTTGTTCTCGACGACGAAGGTCCAGTGAGTCTCGCGCGCAAGTTTGTCGGCGAGGTTGCGCGAGACGGCATCGGTTCCGCCGCCCGGGGTGAAGGGGACGACGAAACGGATGGGGTGATCCGGCCATTGCGCCTGCGCCTGCGCCGATCCGATCGTCCCCAGGCCGATCAGGCCCGCGAGCAGGCGGCAGCGCAGCAGGTCGCGCCGGAGCATCACGGATTGCCGCCGATCACGCCATCGGCGCGCAGTGACTCGATTTCAGCCTCCGAATAGCCCGTTGATCGCAGGAGATCGACGGTGTCCGCCCCGAGCCGGGGCGGGGAGGTGCGCAGCGGCAGCCGCTCGCCGTTGAGCGCGAGCGGCAGCAGTGCGACGCGCGATTCGATCTCGCGCCCCGCGCCTGTGTTGTCAGCGGCAATCGTGATGGGCGTCAATCCGCCGGTCGCCAGCAGGTGGGGATCGTCGAACAGGTCGTGGGGTCGCGTGATCGGTGCGTAGGGCAGCGCATTTTTCTCGAACCGCGCGCTGAGTTCTGCTGCCGAAAGCGGTGCGAACCGTTTGCGCAGATCCGGGATGAGCCACTCGCGCGCCCGGACGCGGTCGTTGTTCGTGATGAGCCTCGGATCGGCCTTCAGGTCGTCGAAGCCGAACTCCCGGCACATAATTTCCCACTGCGTGTCGCTGACGGCCGAGAGAAAGACTTGTTCGCCGTCCTTGACGTCGAACACGTCATAGACCGCCCACGCGCTGATGCGATTGGGCATGGGATCGGCGGCCTTGCCCGTTACCGCAAACTGCATCATGTGCTGGGCGACCAGGAACACGTTGTTTTCAAAAAGCGCGCTGGCAACCTGTTGGCCATGGCCCGTGCGGGCACGCTGCTGCAACGAGGCGAGCACACCGATCGCGCCGAACATGCCGCCCATGATGTCGTTGACGCTGGTGCCCGCGCGCAGCGGGCGACCTTCCGGGCCGGTCATGTAGGCGAGCCCCCCCATCATCTGCACGACCTCATCCAGGGCGGTCCGGTGATCGTAAGGTCCGGGTAAAAATCCTTTGTGAGATACATAGATCAGTCGGGGGTTCAGCGTAGAGAGCGCCTCGTATCCGAAGCCCAGTTTGTCCATGGTGCCGGATTTGAAGTTCTCGCTGAAGACATCGGCGCCCGCGACCAGCTTGAGGATAATTTCACGGCCGCGCGGGTTTTTGACGTCGACCGCGATGCTCTTCTTGTTGCGGTTGAACATCGGGAAAAATCCCGCGCCCGACCCCAGCAGCTTGCGCGTATTGTCCCCGGCCAGCGGCTCGACCTTGATGACTTCGGCGCCCAGGTCGGCGAGGATCATTCCGCAAGTCGGGCCCATCACCATGTGGGTGAATTCGACGACGCGGATGCCTTCGAGCGGCAAGGGTTCTGGTGATTTCGACATGGGATTCCGTTGGATCTTCCGAAGGCCCAGGCGACTGGCACATGCCGCGCGGGGTTGGATTGTTATAACATCGGCGGGGTTGTGCCCGGCTCTGCGGGTGCCCCATTTTAGATTGGACTCGTTCCCATGGTCGACGACCTGCAAGTGCGCCAGGTGGATTTCGGCGCCACGCGCGATCGCCAAGCGCTGGTTGAACTGCTCGATCTGTACGCCCGCGATCCCATGGGCGGCGGCGAGGGCCTGGACGCCGGCGTCAAGGCGCGGTTGTGCGATGACCTGGCTGCGATGCCAGGCGCCGTCAGTTTCATTGCGTGGCGCGCAGGAAAGCCGCTCGGTTTGCTCAATGCGATGCCGGGATATTCGACCTTCAAGGCCAGGCCGCTCCTGAATGTGCACGATATCGCGGTGCGTTCCGACTGCCGTGGCCAGGGCGTTGGCCAGGCGCTGCTCGCCGCACTCGAGGCGTATGCGCGCGCGCTCGGTTGCTGCAAGCTGACACTCGAGGTGCTCAGCGGCAATGCGGTAGCGACGCGTTCCTACCTGCGCTTTGGTTTTGCGCAGTACGCGCTCGATCCGGCGGTCGGCCACGCCATGTTCATGCAGAAGTGGCTTTAGGCTGGGTAACAGCCCCGCGCTGGCCGACGGGTGGCGGCGATCCCTTTAAATGGACGCTCGCCCCTGGATCCTAAACACCGGTCGGTAGTTTGGAGGACATCATCTTCCGCGGTCAATCCTGCGCCCGTCGACAATGAAGGTTCCGTCGCCAACGGCGTGAACCACGCGCCTTTCCTTGCGTGCGGAATCGAAGACCTTGCTGAGTTCTAGCTGACGCATGGGTGCACCTCGCGATATCGAACATCCGGTTGAAATCGACTGAAACTCAGTGAAACGATTTCATGGCGTCTGCCCCATTGTTTGCGTCGCGCCGAAGTCGGACACTGGGTCCGTGCATCGAGCCAATGGTGGCGCGTGCGGATAAGGGGAAGTGAAATGAATGCCTTGCTCAAAGACCCGTACTTTTCCTGGGCGGATGAGGAGTCGTTTGGCTAGTCAGCGATCGCCCGGGTCGATCTGAAGTCACTTGGCGAATCCATGATGCGCAGGCGGGGCGCGTCGGTCAGAAAGACGCGACCGCTCCGTTCGAGCGCGGATCGTAGCCGCCGACCATCACGCCGTTTGCCTGCCGGATCAGCATGCCGGCGTGTCCCACCGCTTCGTCCCACGCGCCGATCGTTTCGACATCGTGGCCCAGGGCGCGAAGCGCCGCGATGGTGCTCGCGTCGAAACGGCTTTCCAGTTTGAGCGAATCGCTCGCGCGACCCCACGTGCGTCCCAGCAGCCAGCGGGGCCGCTCGATCGCGCGCTGCGGGTCATCGCCGAAGCGGGCGACCCGGTTGTAGATCGTCGCCTGGGTCTGGGGCTGACCATCGCCTCCCATCGTGCCGTAGACCATGAGCGCACCGTCGTCCTGCAGTGCCATCGCGGGATTCAGCGTGTGGAAGGGCTTTTTCGCGGGTTCGAGCGTATTCACGTGGCCCGGGTCCAGCGAAAACGAGCATCCGCGGTTCTGCCAGTTCACGCCTGAGCTCGGCAATATGATGCCGGATCCGAACTCATGATAAATCGACTGGATGAAGGATACGGCAACGCCGTTGCTGTCGATCGCGCCCATCCAGATCGTGTCGCCGGGGCGTGAAGTCTTGCCCCAGGGAGCCGCGCGCTCTGTGTCGAGCCTGGCGGCGAGCGCGTCGATGCGACCGGGGGCAAGCAGTTCGGTCGCGGTCAGGGTCATGAAGTCCGGATCGGTCAGGTAGCGGTCGCGCACACTGAACGCGAGCTTCGTCGCTTCCACTTGCGCATGAATGAAATCCGCACCCTCCGGGTCATCGTTCCAGCCGTGGACGCGGTCCATGATTCCGAGGATCAGCAGTGACACGAGTCCCTGCGATGGCGGCACCATGTTCAGCAGACGTGACGATCCGCAAGTCAGCGACAACGGATCGACAAGTTTCGCGCGATGCGCCTGCAAGTCTTCCAGCGTGAGCGGACTGCCCGCGTGCGCAAGCTCCACGGCCATGCCCGTGGCGAGCCTGCCCCGGTAGAAACAGTCAGTTCCCTCGCGCGCGAGGGTCGAAAGCGTTTCGGCCAGCCTTGGCTGAAAGAACAGGTCGCCGGGCGCTGGTGCCTGCCCGTCCGGCAGAAAGGTACGGGCGAACTCGGCCCATTCCGAGAGCTCTTCCTGTTTGGCCCGGGTGCAGTTGGCCTGACTCTGCGTCACGGGAATCCCGTGGCGCGCCAGGTAGATGGCATCCTCCAGCAGGCGCGATAACGGCAGGCGCCCACCGAGATGATCCCTGGAAAGCGCGTGGGCGGCACCCCATCCGGACACGGTCCCGGCCACCGTCAGCGCCGCGAGGCCGCCGCGCGGCGGGATCGTGTCCTGGATCCCATGCGACCGGTACCACGCGCGGGTTGCTGCCCTTGCGCTGCGCCCGCTCGCGTCAATGCCCCCAGGCCGTCCGCCTGGACCGTTGATCACCCAGAAGCCATCCCCGCCGATTGAATTCATGTGGGGGTAGACGACCGCCATCGTGGCCGCCGCCGCGATCATCGCTTCAATGGCGTTGCCGCCCTCGCGCATCACGGCAACGGCGGATTCCGCAGCCAGGGAGTGGGGGGCGACGGCAATGCCGCGTGTTCCGTAGACAGACTGCGCCACGCTGGGCTCCGGGATATTGGGGGGTACGCCATCATAACGCTGGTAAGATCGGTTTCAGAGTACTGTCAGGCGGATGGCTGTCTGCATCAGTCAAGACCAGTGAGGCAAGCATGTCAGAGCAAGACCCGGGGGTACCCGTATCGACCGTGATCCGAAAGCGGATTCAAGAGGCGCGTCGTCGCTTTCACGCCAACGACAACATTGCGGAGTTCATCGAACCCGATGAACTCGGCCTGCTGCTCGACGAGGTTGAGCAGAAGATGAAGGGGGTTCTGGAAAGCCTGGTGATCGACACCGAGAACGACCACAACA
>CAITPF010000089.1 GCA_903894155.1 uncultured beta proteobacterium
GGTCGTGCCCTGGTACAGCTTCTTTACCTGGGGCTATCGATCGCCGGGCAGGTGGTGGTCTGCCTTCAATAGCCCCGACAACGCGCAAGCCGCGCCACCCACGGCGCTGGTGGACCTGAGCAAGCCGACCTACCGATTCGGGATGGCGTCGATTCGCGTGGGGGACGCAGCGCACCGGCTGAACGTCAAGGTCGAGACCGACAAGGCCGCTTATCCTGTGCGCGGGCAGGCGCGGGTGCTGGTCACGGTCACCCAACCCGGCGGGCAACCCGCTGCACGCGCCGAAATCGCGCTCGTCGCCGTGGATCGCGCCCTGCTCGAACTGATGCCGAACAAGAGCTGGAATCTATTGGAGGCAATGCTCCGGCAACGTGCCTGGGGCGTTGCCACGTCGACGGCCCAGATGGAGATCGTCGGGCGCCGCCATTACGGGCGCAAGGCAGTGCCGGCGGGCGGCGGCGGCGGAAGCGGCGCCACGCGCGAGCTGTTTGACACGCTGCTGCTCTGGAACGGCCGGATCGTGCTGGACGACAAGGGCCAGGCGCAGGTGACAGTGCAGCTGAACGATTCGCTGACAACCTTTGAGATCGTCGCGCTTGCCGATATGTCGCTGGGGCTGTTTGGCACGGGCCAAACGAGCATTCAGTCGACCCAGGATCTGCAAATCATCAGCGGGCTGCCGCCGCTCGTGCGCACGCAGGACCGCTACACCGCGCAGTTCACGTTGCGTAATACGACGAGGGGCGCGATGAACCTTCGCGTCACTGCACGCACCGGCGGTATCGATCTTGCACCCCAGACCGTGGCGATTCCGGCCAACGAGTCCCGACAGCTGAGCTGGGAGGTCACCGCGCCCGCGCAGACCGCAAAAGACCCAGCGCAGGCGATCGTGTGGGAGGTCGGCGCGAAAGACGAGTCGAGCGGCGCGCAGGATGCGATCAGGGTGACCCAGCGGCTGGTGCCGGCCGTGCCGGTCACGGTGCAGCAGGCGACGCTCGCGCAACTCGCCGAGCCGCTGTCCTTGCCGGTCAAATTGCCGGCCGGCGCGATCGCGGGCCAGGGCGGGTTGAAGCTCTCGCTCGAGGCGAGCCTGGCGCAAGGGTTGCCCGGGGTGCGCACGTGGCTTCTCAACTACCCGTTCACCTGCCTCGAGCAGAGCGCAAGCAGGGCGCTGGGGTTGCAGGATCACGCGCAATGGGAAAAGGTGCAGCAGCAGATGCCCGGGTATCTGGATGCGGACGGCCTGGCGAACTACTTCCCGGTGCGCGGCGGGGACGGCAACCGTGGCAGCGATGCCTTGACGGCCTACCTGCTGGCCGCTGCAAACGAGGCGCAGAAGCTCGACAAGCGCTTCGCGCTCAATCCGGCGCTGACGCAACAGATGCTTGCGGGCCTTACCGCCTTTGTCGAGGGTCGGATCGAACGGCAGTTCTGGAGCCCGCGCCCGGATCTCGACGCACGCAAGCTCGCGGCGATCGAGGCGCTTTCACGCTACGGCAAGGCAGCGCCGAAGATGCTCGAATCGATCGTGATCGAGCCCAAGCGCTGGCCAACGCATGCCGTGATCGACTGGCTCAATATCCTCAAGCGCGTGCCCGGGATACGGCAGCGCGACAGGCTCATGGCCCAGGCAAGCCAGATCCTGCGCGAGCGTCTGGTCTACCAGGGAACGCGCGTCATGTTCAACAACGAGCGCGACGATCAGTGGTGGTGGCTGATGCAAAACGGCGACGTCAACGTCGCGCGTCTGCTCCTGACCGTGATGGGCGACACGAAGTGGCGCGACGATCTCGCGGGCCTGGCCACCGGCCTGATCGGCCGTCAGCAGAAGGGCGCCTGGTCGACGACGACCGCCAATGTCTGGGGCAGCCTGGCGATCCGGGAATTCGCGGCGGCTTTTGAGGCGGCGCCGGTCACGGGCAAGACAGTTGCCGCGCTGGGGGCGGCGCAGGCGTCGGTGGATCTTTCGGCCCCCGGGGATCGGACGATGTTGCTGCCGTGGCCTGCGGGAAGCGGTGTGGACACGCTTTCGGTCGCGCACCAGGGAAC
>CAITPF010000090.1 GCA_903894155.1 uncultured beta proteobacterium
ACCGTCGGGCGGCTCCGGCAGCATAAGCCGCCAATGACACCGGGTGAAGGACACTCCCAGGGAAACTACAGCAACCAAACGGGGCGAAACGCCGAAGCCAAGTGCGCGTCTGGCTTAGTCCTTGCAGGATTAATCGTTATCCTCAAATTGACAGCTGTCAAGTCTGCAGAGGTCTGCGGTTTAACCTACGTCAACTGGGTGCCAAGAAAGATGCCCGAGCGACCTGAGTTTCCGCTTCGGGTCGGCTGTGACCATTCCGCAATTTTTCACAGCCGTCCGTTATCAGCGCAGTTCGCTAGGTCGAGGCGGCGACGAAAGCGACTGCCTCGACGTATCCTTCGCGAACGAGCATTGGCAAAACGCCGCCTGCCTCGATCGTTTCCAGCAGCAACGGCGCGAGCGCCTCGCCCTGAAGCGAGCGACCGCGTGTCACGTTCGTGATCAGGCCGGTGGAGTAATCGAAGCGTCCAATGTCGCCCTCTTCGAACAGGTCACCGACCCCAAGGCACTGTGTGGCGGGCAAGCCAGCGACGACGCAGTTTCGCAGGCACAGGCCGTTGAGCGTTTCGGCCACGACCGCACGGATTCCACACTCGCTCAACTGCTTTCCCGAGGGGCGCCCGGATCCCATGCCAAAATTTTTGCCGCCCACGATCAGATCGCCTTCCCGCACGAGATCCACCCAGCCAGGTCGGTTGCTGCTGAAGGTTAAGCGGTGCTGCTCGCGTTCCGGTGTTCTGAATGCGGTATTCGGGTAGATCAGATCCGTATTGATATTGTCGCCAAACTTCCAGACCCGACCTTCAACGATGACTGCCATGATGTGCTCCAAGTCGTTGGTGATGTGGTGTCGATGCGCGTTCAGTGCATCACGCGGCGCGGATCAGTGATCACGCCAGCGAGAGCAGATGCCGCGACGGTGGCCGGAGAACCCATGTAGATCTTTGCCTCGGCGCTGCCCATCCGGCCCTTGAAGTTGCGGGTGCTTGCGGTAATGCAGTTCTCGCCCGCGGCCATCACGCCCATGTGGCCACCAAAGCACGCGCCACAGGTCGAGTTCGTGACGACGGCGCCCGCCTTGATCAGCGTTTCGACAATGCCCTCCTGAATCGCCTGCAGGTAGACGGCCTGAGATCCGGGGGTGACGATGAACCGCACGCCCGGTGCGACCTTCTTGCCGCGCACGACATCTGCGGCAATACGAAGATCCTCGATTTTTCCGTTTGCGCACGATCCAATGAAGGCTTGTTGGATCGGAACCGTGTCGTGGAAATCCGAGACGCGCTTCGCGTTGTTGGGCACGGCGTCGGGCATCACCACGTAGGGCTCCAGGCTCGAGAGGTCGATGCGACGCACTTCGGCGTAATCGGCACCGGCGTCCGGTGCAACTGGCTGGGCGGGCCGATCCAGGCGCCCTTCAAGGTATTGAGCGGTGATCGCGTCGTACTCGAACAGAGCGAACTCGGCACTGATTTCGGCGCACATCGTCGCGATTGTCCTGCGATCGGACATCGACAGGTTCAGCAAACCGGGCCCGCCAAATTCAACACTTGTATTGCTGTGGCCACCGAACTCCTGGGCGATATGAAAGAAGACATCCTTGCCGCTGACATGCATGGGGAGCGTGCCCTCGAACTCATATCGGACCGAGGGCGAAACGGGGTACCAGATGACCCCCTTGGTCATTGCCTGCAACGTATCCATGAGGCCGGCACCACGTCCGGCACAATTCAGTGCGCCCGACGCACACGTGTGCGAATCCGCGCAAACCAGCAACTCGCCAGGGCGTGCGAGCCCGTTTTCGGCCAGGATGACGTGGCATATGCCATGTTGCCCGACATCGAAGAAATGTTTGAGTCCGAATTCCCTGGCGAAGCGGCGTCCCTCGATCATTCCGGAGGCGTCCTGGATGGTCGGGGCGGGGATCGAGTGATCAAATACCAGCACGACCTTCTCAGGATCGAAGACTTTCTTTGGCCGATGCCAGGCCCCTTCGGTCGAAATCGGCAGATCGAGTCCGACGACGATGTCGGGCTTGCAGACAACAATGTCGCCTGGTCGCACGACAGACTTGCCGGCGGCACGGGCAAGAATTTTTTCAATCATGGTCATCGCAGCCATTTTGACGCTCCTCAGAATTCAGTGAATGCGCACCGTATCGCACCGCGAACGGCGCGCGCGGCGGCTATTGCAAGGTCAGACGTTTACATGAAGCCGCCGGTCGACCGCGAGCATGATGCCGTTGGCAAGACTGGCAAACAGAAACAACAGGAATATCAGCGCCATGATCAGTTTGACATCTGCCAGGTTGATCGCGTTGATCAGCAGGAACCCGAGGCCTCGCTGGGACGCGAACATTTCACCGATCAGGACGCCGAGCAGCGTGAGCGAAAACCCGACGCGCAGGCCCGTGAATATCTCGGGAATAATTGAAGGCATAATGATCGTGCGCACCGTGACGAAGGGCGAGAGCCGCATGACCCGCGCGGTGCGCAAATGGCTCGTATTCACGTTTCGCACGGCATTCATGCAGAACATGGTCACTGGCACGAAGCCGTGGATCACGCCGAAGGCGACTTTCGCAGAAACGCCCAGGCCGAAGATCAGCAGGATCACCGGATAGAGCGTCACTTTCGGAAGCGAGTAGAAGGCTGCCAGCATGGGCTCGGCGACTTCGCCGGGAAACCGGTAGAACCCAAGCACAAGACCCAGTCCCACGCCCAGTACGTAGGAAATGACGAGTGCCTGCCCGAATGCATCAAGGCTCGCCACTGCATTCTTCCTGAAGTCGGGGTCAAACAGCAATTCCCAGGCGTGTCTCAGTGTTTCCAGCGGTGAGGTGAGGGCCGCGTCGCCGACCCCGAGATAGAGCAATTGCCATCCGCAAACCATAATGCCAATCAGGATCGCAAAATCAAGGTGGCGGGTCGCGGGCGATTCCGCGAGGGGAGTCGCGCTCATCGCGTCCGCCCCTTAAGCAAATGACTTTCAACGCTCTGCAGCCCCACGTTCATCAAGGTCACGATGATGAGAATGAAGGCAATGAGACCGTACATCGTCTTGTTGTCGAATGCGTCGTAGGCGAAGGCGATCGCATGTCCGATGCCAGAGCTCGCGAGGATGAATTCGCCGGCAAGCACGCCCACGAACGAGTAGGCCAACGCCAGCTTGACCCCGGTAAACAGGTGCGGAAGGATCGATGGAATCACCACCATGGTCGCGGTCGAGAGGCTTCCCATCCGGAATGTGCGCGAAACCTTAAGGAGGACGCGCGGAACGCGGTCGATGCCGTTGAGCGTGCTGACGATGACGGCGACGACCGAGAACATCATGCCCAGGACGATGAGCGGAATGCTGTTGAGCCCGAAGATGACGACAAGAAGCGGGTAGAGCGCGAAGAAGGGTACGGCGTAGTACGAACCGAACAGTGGGTCGAGAACCCGACGCGCTCTGGGATACCGGTGAAGCAGCACGCCGAACACCGTGCCAAAGACGACCGCCAGCACGAACGCGATCGCGACGTTGCGAAACGACGAGAGTGCCTCGCGGGCGAGCTTTCCTGAGCGCGCCATATCCCAGATGGAGACCAGCATCTCGGAGGGCGGGATCATGGTCAGGCGGTTGATAATGTCTACGCGACAAAGAATCTCAAGCAATACGACGCCGCCCAGGATGATGGACAACCTGGCGGCGCCGGCACGGCTCATCGTTTGGTTCCTCCGAAGGAGGACTCGCTCTGGCCCATGGATCGCAGCGATTCTTCTCGCAAGATCGCCCAGACCCTGCCGGTCAGCTTTCCAAAGCGATCGTCGGAAACGATCCGGGAGTCGCGATCGCGCTCCCAACCGGTGATAATCATGTCCGCAAACCGGCCAGGTCGCGCCGTCATGATGCCCACGCGGTCGGCCAGCATGCAGGCCTCGTCGATGGCATGGGTAATCAGCACGACCGTTGCCTCTGTGGCGCGCCAAAGTCGCAGCAATTCATCTCCCATCAACAGGCGCGTCTGCTGGTCGAGCGCGCCGAAGGGCTCGTCGAGCAGGATCAATCGGGGTTTGAGCACCAGCGTGCGCGCGATGCAGACGCGCTGACGCATCCCGCCAGAAAGCTGGGGCGGGTGCGCCTGCGCAAAGTCCGTGAGTCCCATGAACTGCAGGCTCTGGCGCACGCGCTCGTCGACTTCCTGTTTTTCCACCCCTTGCCGACGAAGACCAAATGCGACGTTGTCCCATACGGTGAGCCAGGGGAAACTGGCGTCTTCCTGAAACACGACGCCTACGCCGGGAGGAACGTCATCGCCGACCGCGGTGCCCTCGAACTCGGCTTGCCCGGCTGTCGGCCGGGAAAGGCCCGCAACAATGTCGAGCAGCGTGCTTTTCCCGCAGCCCGAAGGGCCAACGATCGCAAGGAACTCGCCGCGCCGGATCTCAAGATCAAGCGGCCCCAACGCGCTGACGGGTTGCATCCCGCTGGTCGCTGGAAACACCTTCGAGACGGCTCGCAGGCTTGCGTGAACCTCTGCGCTGTCTGTCATACCGGACTCTGTGACGGCTCAGCGCGAGTAGCGTTCGCGCAGCGGATCCCATTCGTCCGCACCGAACCGGCTGAACAACTCCCGGACCGTCAACTCCTTGGCGAACTTCGGGTGCGCACCAAGCTGCTTCATTTCCTCAAGCAGGTTTTCACACGTGGCGACCACGTTGGTCATCAGCAAGCCCGGTACGATTGCCACCTTATAGCCTGCTTGCCGTGCTTGCTCAAAGGTAACGTTCGGCGACTTGCCGCCGCGCACGACGTTGAGCAGGCAGGGCCCCTTGACAAGCTTTGGCACGGAGAGAACCTCCTCCATGGTTTGCGGGGCTTCGAGGAAGACCATGTCGGCGCCGTGCTCAATCGCGAGATTGCAGCGCCGTACCGCTTCCTCAAAACCCAGCGAGGCGCGCGAGTCGGTGCGCGCGATGATCAGGAAATCCGGATCTTCCTTGGCGTCGGCTGCCGCCCGGATCTTGACCAGATAGTCATCGAACGGGATGAGTTGCTTGTTGTCGAGGTGACCGCATTTCTTGGGGAAGACCTGGTCTTCGATGTGAATCCCCGCGGCACCTGCGCGTTCGAACTCCCGCACTGTCCGGATCGCGTTCAACTCGTTGCCGTAGCCGGTGTCGGCGTCGGAGATCAGAGGGATATTGATTGCGCCCGTGATGCGCGATGCGTTCTGAACCATCTCGGACATCGTCGCCAGCCCGTAGTCCGGATAGCCGGAAATTGCCGCGGTTCCGGCGCCTGTCATGTAGACGGCCTGATAACCAGCGCGTTCAATCAACCGCGCGGTGATGACGTCATACGCCCCGGGCAGCACCACCATATCCTCGGTGCGGAGCAAGTTCCTGAATGCCGATCGTTGGTTCTTCAATGCAGTCTCCCTATTTTTTGATTGTCTTCAGGTCAGCGGGCAGGAACCGCTCGTCGATCAGGGTTGCCCAATCAAGCTCGCCTTTGAACTCACCGACCAGGCGCATTCCGTTGAGCATGGCGTTCAAGCCGTCAAAATTGAATGCGCCCTGGTCCCACCACTTGTCCTTGACCAGTTGGGCAAACACTTGTCGGGTGATCGCCGGATCCCACTTGTGCAACTTCGAGACGATGTCTGCCGCTTCATCCGGATGTTCGTAGATGAAGCGAACTCCCTTGAGCCTGCCTTCGACCACGGCTTTGATGGCGTCTGGTCTCTTATTCATGAACTCTTCGGTGGTGATGCCAACCGTTTGCGTCATGGCGGGAGACATGATGTCCTTGAACCAGAAGACTTTCTGCAGCTTGTCCTTGTCGCGCGTCCAGAGTGGCTCGTTGATATTGCCCGCGGCGATCGATCCCTGTTGCACGGCCGCCAGCAAGGCGCCTACTCCACCCACCGCGACGAGTTCGACCTCCGACGCCTTTATGCCGGATTTTTCGAGAGCCATCAAAATCAGCATGTTCGAAACGGACGCGGGTCTGGTGTAACCGATACGCTTTCCCTTAAGGTCCTGGATCGAGTGGTATGGCTCGCCAAGGCGCGTTGCCCAGACTTGCTCTGCAACGGAGCCGACTCCGGAGTAGATCATCTTGAGTTTTGCCCCAGCCCGCATTGCCTCGATCACCGCAGGCAACGCAACCTCGCCAATGGGCATGGGGCTTGCCAGTGTGTTGCGCAATGAAGTTCCGCCGCCCGTCGACGTGATGATGCCCGTGACGTCGAAATTGCCGGATTTGAACCAGCCCTTTTCCATTGCAACAGCGTAGGGCGCTCCGTAGAACTGCGCTCCCCAGTGCGTGACGGTGATGTCCTCCGCGCGGCTTATGGAGCTACAAACGGAAATCGCAATCGCGACAACAAATCCCAGCAGCGAGCGCGTGGGCGAGCGCCCAGCACCGTGACGGTAAGTCTCCATGAAACACCTCCATCGCTTGCGCGAGATGGTTATAAGGTGAAACTTTTTATTGTGGTGACACTAAGCAGCAAACTAGGGCTCGTTGTAAAGGCATTGACGTCGAATGTCAACATCGCGCGAAGCTCTCAGGCGATGGTGATTTGGCGCTCGACGCGCAGGCTTGTTCACATGTGCGAACAAGGCCGCGCGTGGCTATGCGTTGAAGTGCAACCGCAGGCCCGGAATATCCCATGTGGTTGCGACCAGGCGCCCTGTTTCGGACAGTGTCACGTACGCCGTTCGCATGTCCGCGCCGCCGAAGCAGATGTTGGTGACGTAGGAATCCGGGAACTTGACCTGCCGCAGGATTTCGCCACGCGGCGAGATGACGGTGATCATTCCCGTCACCAGCGTCCCCACGCAAATGTTGCCGGCGCTGTCGATCGCGAGGCTGTCCAGGCGCTGGTAGCCGGGCAGGGCGCACAGGAGTCTGCCGCCATGCGCGCCGTGCCCGGTTGCCTTGTGCAGTTTGCCCGGGCGCTCGATGTCGAACACCCAGACCCGCGCGGCTTCGGTCTCGGCCACATAAAGTTTCGATCCGTCTGGCGAGAGCCCGATCCCGTTGGGTGCAGACATCGGGTAGACAAGTTCTGTGATTGCGCTGCCGTCGGCCAAAGCGTAATAGATCCCGCCGTGGTCGCGATGACGCGGATGCTTCTTGCCGAAGTCGGTGAAGTACATGGCGCCCTCGGCGTCGAACACCAGATCGTTTGGCGAAGAAAGCTTGTGCGCACCGATATGGCTGTAGAGGGTGGAAACTTCACCGCGGCGCATGTCGACCCGCTGGATCAGGCCGCCGGCGTAATCGGCCGCAGGGCCAGTCGCTGCAAAATGATTCGCGGGGTAATGGTTGCCGCCGTTGTTGCAGACGTATAGGTCGCCGTCCGGCCCGATCGCCATGCCGTTGGGGCCGCCCGTGCAGTCGGCGTGGGTCGTCACCGTGCCGTCCGGCCAGATCCGCTTGATCAATCCGCTGCGGATTTCAGCCACGAGTACCGAACCGTCCTCGAGCGCGACGGGCCCCTCGGGGAACTGCAGGCCGGTGGCCAGGACCTGAACGTCGATCGTGTCGTGCATGTGTGCTCCTGAAGAACGTTTCGCTTGAATGAAGCCCGGCAATGAAGCCCGGCAGGGATTGCCTGCGGTATGGCTCAATTGCCCGGGGCCAATCTGTTTTCATTAAATCGTCCTTTCCTGGGTCGACGCAACGGAATCTTTCTCACGTCGCCAGGGCGCGTCTGGTGCGGCGCAGCACAGCCTGATTTGACAGAAGGGGGATTCGGAAATTAAAGTTTGTCCATACAAACAAACAAACCGTACATTTGTCCGAAATAAGGAGACTCGCGTGGAAGTCAAGAAAGTAGGCCCGAACCGCTACCAGACCGTCTATGGCCGATACCTCGAGGAGTTCGAGATCGGTGCCATCTACGAGCATCGTCCGGGCCGCACCATCACCAGCGCCGACAACATCAATTTTTCATTGATGACGATGAACCAGCATCCGATGCATTGCGACGAGGCGTTCGCCGCCAAGAGCGAATTTGGCAAGCCGCTGGTCAACAGTGGCCTGACGATCGCGATTGTGCTCGGCATGACCGTGAACGATGTGAGCGGCAAGGCGATCGCCAATCTGGGCATGACGGATCTCTTCCTCACGGCGCCGGTCTTCCCCGGCGACACGCTGTACGCCGAAACCGAGGTGCTGGACGTGCGCGAATCGCGCAGTCGTCCGACGCAGGGCATCGCCAAGGTTCGCACGCGTGCGTTCAACCAGGACGGCGTCGAAATCATGAGCTTCGTGCGCTCGGCCCTGATCCCCAAGCGCGGGCACGGTGTGGGCGATTGATGCCGCAAGAGTGCGCCGACCACTTCGCTGATTCAGGACACACAACATGAATGTTTCCCGCAGAACCTTCGCCCGGCTTTTGCTCGTGGCTGGCGCTTCGGTGGCGATTGCGCCGTCGTTTGCCGATTATCCCGAACACCCTGTGCGCATGGTGGTCGGCTTTCCGCCCGGCCAGGCAACCGACGTGATTGCGCGCGAAATGTCGCGCAAGCTGATGGATGCCTTGCCCGGGTCGAGTTTTGTCGTTGAAAACCGGCCTGGTGCCGCTGGCATCCTGGGCACGCGCTCCGTTGCTGTTGCGCCCCCGGATGGCTCGACGATTCTGATGGCCTCGAGCGGCACGCTGGCGGTGAACCCCGCGCTCTACAGCAGCCTGCCGTACGACTCGGTCAAGGATTTTCAGCCGATCACGCTGGCGGCGACCGTGCCGCTTTATATGGTGGTGAACCCCTCCCTTCCCGCGAACAGCGTGGCCGAGCTGGTCGCGCTTGCGCGCGCACAGCCAGGCAAGATCAACTATGGCTCTGGCGGCAGCGGCGTCACGAATCATCTCGCGATGGAAATGTTCAAAGGGGCGGCAGGCATTGATATGACGCACATTCCATATAAGGGCGGGCCTGCGGCCGTCACCGACCTGATGGCCGGGCGAATCTCCGTCATGTTCGAAACCGGTCCCGCTGTGCTCCAGTTCATTAATGACGGGCGTTTGCGCGCACTGGCCGTTAGCAGCGCGAAGCGCGCGAGCGCCAGGCCCGAATTGCCGACGATCGCCGAATCGGGCTATCCCGGATTCGAGGCAGTACCCTGGATCGGCCTGGTTGCGCCAGCCGGGATACCGAAGCCTGTGCTCGATACGCTGTCGCGCGAGTCGATGAAGATCCTGCACGAGAAGGAGTTCGAGGCAAAGCTCGCGTCGCTGGGCGCGGATGCCGTGGGCAATACGCCGGACGAGTTTGCCGCCTACATCAAGAGCGAAATTGCGCGCTGGACAGAGGCCGTGAAAAAGTCGGGCGCCAAGGTTGACTGACACAATAGGTGGCATGGATGACAAATGATGTGGGCGCTGCACGCGCATTGCTGGCCGAACGCGGCTTCAGGGTTCCGGAAGTCGATCTGCCCGATGTCTGCAAGGCGGCGCACGGCCTGGCGCAGACCGTGGCGCACGAGGCCCGGACGCTGGGCATCATGGATGTGGACGTCGACTTCGCACAGACCTTGATCGACCTGGCGCCGCCGGCTTTAGCGCAAGAGAGCGCCCGGCAGGACGCCGGCGAGGGGCGTGGCGCAGGTGACGACGCCGTGGCACGGTTGACCGGGGCATTGCGCTGTATCGATGAGTCCGAGCTGGGCAAACTGGCCTGGCGCGAAATCGATCGCGCCCAGGTGCTGGCTTGTGCGCGGTCGCTGGATGCAAGGCGTGCGAAAGCAATGACGCGCGGACTATTGCAGGGCATCCCTGTCGGCCTCAAGGACATGTTCGATCGTCAGGGGCATGTCGCGGGCTGGGGCTCGAGGATGAGGGCGCAGGAGGCACCCGCAACGCAGGATGCCACCATCGTCAGCCGGTTGCGCGATGCGGGCGCGGTGATTGTCGGGGTTCAGCACATGGCCGAGTTCGCCATGTCGCCAACCGGGCTCAATGCCACCTACGGCCCTGGTCGCAATCCCTGGAATATCGATCACGTCTGCGGCGGCAGTTCGAGCGGCGGCGGCATGGCCGTCGGCGCCGGCCACGTGCCGCTGGCGATCGGATCTGACACCGGTGGCTCGGTGCGCCTGCCGGCGGCGTTTTGCGGCGTGCCGGGAATGAAACCAACCCAGTATCGCGTGAGCCTCGCTGGCGCGATGCCTTTGTCGCCGAATCTGGACACCCTGGGGCCGCTGGCCGAATCGGTTACGTTGTGCGGCCGCGCCCTGATGGCGCTCTGTGGCCCCGACGCCAGGGATCGCGTGTGCCTGGACGTGGCGCCGATCTCCTCGGCGTGGATGGCCGCAACCCCGCAATCCCTGACCGTCGCCGTGCCCCGCCTGGCGGTCGGGCCGTTGCTGTCGGCCGATATGCTGCGCGTCTTCAATGATTCAGCCCGGGTTTTGCGCGAAGCGGGCGTGCGCTGCGTGGACGTGGATTTGCCCGATCTCGACCTGCTGGGGCGGATGGGATCGGTCATGCTGGCGGCCGAATCCGCAGCCGTCCACCGCGAGTGGCTACTGACACGCGCCGACGAATATGGTCGTCAGGTTCGCCGGCGACTTTCGCGCGGCCTGCTCATGGCCGGAATGGATTATTACGATGCGCTTCGACTGCGTGGCCCCATGCTGCGGCGCTTTATGGAGCGCACGCTTCAAAGCGCGGATGCATTGTTGCTGCCGACAATCCCTGACGTGGCACCGCGCGTGGACGACACGATCGGCGAGGACGAAACCAAACTCGAACAGGCTTTCTCTGCCTTGTCGTTCTGGACGCGTGGCATCAACTACCTGGGTGTGCCGGCCCTGTCCGTGCCCGCCGGGCGCGGTTCGTTCGAGCTTCCGCTCGCGGTGCAGTTTGTCGGGGCGCCGCTGGGCGAAGACCGGGTGCTTGCCCTTGGTCTGGTGCTCGAGGAGCACGGTTCTTATAAAAAATTCAAGTGAGAGGTTGACAACATGACAGACTCAAACACAACAACACCCGCACCTGGCGCGGCGATTTCAGAAGTCATCGCGCGGTTCGCCGCGCAGTTCAAACCGGCTGATGTTCCTGCCGAGGTGCGCGCGCGCGCCCGTCTGCTGATCCTGGACGCCATCGGGATTGCGCTGGCCTCGCATGGGTATGAGTTTTCCCGCCGGGCGACCGCGGCGATCAGCGAGCTTGAGTCGGGCGGCAAATCGCCGGTCATCGGCTCGGCGCAGCGGATGGATCCGCGCAATGCCATTCTGTTGAACGGCATCCTGATCCACGGCCTGGATTATGACGATACCCACTCGCAGGGTGTCATCCATGCCACGACCTCGGTGCTTCCCACTGTCCTGGCCATGGCGGCTAAGCACGGCAAAAGCGGTCTGGAGTTGCTCACCGCCTATGTCCTTGGTGTCGAGGTCGCCACGCGGCTCGGTTCTGTCGCCAAAGGCGGCTTTCATCAGGTGGGCTTTCATCCGACCGGCCTGATCGGGGCGTTCGGTTGCACCATCGGGACGGGATGGCTGCTTGGCCTGAACGAGGCGCAATACGTTGACGCACAGGGCATCGCGTTGTCCGTTGCCTCGGGCAGCCTCGAATTCCTGAACGATGGCGCCTGGAACAAGCGGATGCACCCCGGGTGGGCAGGCTGTGCGGGCGTCACGGCGGCCACGTTCGGGCGCCATGGCTACACGGGAACGCGGCTGGCGTACGAGGGGCGCTTTGGCCTGTATGCAAGCCACCTGGGCGCGGGGATTGACTACGACCTTGGGCTGGCGACAAAGGATCTTGGCAAGGTGTGGGAGGTGACGCGCGTGTCGGTCAAGCCGCTGCCCGCCTGCCACTTCACGCACGCGCCGATCGACGCTGCCTTGCGCATCCAGAAGCGCGGCATCGACCCGACACAGATTCGGCGGATCAAGGTGCTGGCGCCCGCTGAAGTCATCAAGACGGTTTGCGAGCCGCAGGACTCCAAGCGCAAGCCGGCCAATTCCTACGAAGCGCAGTTCAGCTCGGTCTTCCTGGTCGCCACGGCGCTGGTCAAGGGCCGTCTCACGCTGGATGATCTCGAGGGAGAAGCACTGGTTGATCCGCGCGTGCTGGCGCTCACGGCGATCAGCGACTACGAAGTCGATGCGGCAAGCCAGTTCCCGAAGTACTTCGATGGCGAGGTGGTGGTCGAACTCAAAGACGGCACGGTCCTCCGCGAGCGCGAGGCGATGAACCGCGGTTCGGTCGATCGTCCGCTGACCGCCGATGACATCATCGCGAAGTATCGCGACAACGCGGCACGGCAAGCGAGCCCCGCGCGTGCTGCCGAGATTGAAAACCGCATTCTGAATCTTGAGCAGGAGTCTGCCGCATCGCTGGCCGAATTCCTGGGACAGGCATCCCGATAACTGATTGATGGAGATTGAAAAAATGAGCACAAACGACGGCGGGCAGGAACAACTGATCCTGGACATGGTAGA
>CAITPF010000091.1 GCA_903894155.1 uncultured beta proteobacterium
CCGGCGCGAGGCTTCAAATGCCCAGTTGAGCACAGGATTGGAGCACTCGAAGCCGCCGATGCTGCGGAGATCGGTGTGGACGACGCGCCCGCTGATCGTTTCCAGGGTCGGAATCCCCGGATACTTCGTCAGCTCCACAAACCGGAACCCATGGTAAACGAAGCGGGGTTCCCAGATTGTCTCTTCAGGGGAGCCGCTGGTCAGGTAACGGTCGGTCGCCCGCGCCACCCGGTAGTTGGCATTATTAATCATTCCGTCCGCCGTGGCGAACTTGGCATCCTCCGTCGCCTCCTCCGGACTGCGGAAAAGGATATGTCGTTTCCGGAAGTCCTCCCAAACCCCGTTCTTCCGGGACTGTGTTTGCGCCGGATCTGTCCAGACCGAGCCATCGTCAAAAATGGTTTCCGCGAATCGCATTTTTACCTCGCGCCGTTCCCCGCCCGGAACCCGAACTCGAGCCCACCCCGCGATGTTTTTGCCCATGTCAAACACCCATACGCCCGGCTGCGGCTGGCTGAGTGAGATCGGGGTGATGGTCTCGACAACCCGGATCGGCGGCTGCATCTGCGCCGAAAGGGCCGGGCTGTAATCCGCCATGACCCTGGCAAAAGGATAAGCGCGATCATCAAAATCTGCTGCAAAGACGGCGGGATTTTCCATGCCTGCATCATAGATCTCTCCGTGGAAGATATTATTTTCGCGCACAGGGCTTGGCAGGAGCCGCCACGAGATATCCGAGCAAAGCTCACTGGTGCTGCCATCGGGATGCTCGACGCGGAGCTGGAGGATGACAGCGGGAGAGAGCGTCCAACCGTTGCCGACCAGGATGGTGACGACATTATCGCCTTCGCTCAGAAGCTCACCGCAATCCCACGTCGAGTAGAGCAGGCGCCGGTCATAGCTTGTCCATGCGGAGTCGAGCACCGCATCGCCAACTTTTTTTCCGTTGATGCAAAGCTCGTAGAACCCCTTGGATGCGACATACGCACGGGCGCGGGCGACGGGTTTCGTCAGCGTAAAAACGCAGCGCAAGAGGTTCCCTCCTCCTGCGTCCCGACGGACCTCGCACGGGTGGATGATCCCGTCGGTCAGGCAATCCGGATGCCAGTCATAGGCACCGATTTCGATGGTAGAGCGATTGACATTCGGAGCCTGAACGGATTTCCCCAATGCCAGGTTTTCGGCGCCACTGAAAATCTGGAATTCATCCAGGGCAAGAAACTGCGATTCGCTGAGGGATTGGTCCGGAGAAGCCGACTGGGCACCAAACGGCTGGAGCACAGTCAGCCGCACGAAACGAAAGCTGACCGTGGCAGACAAGCGGGTTTCCCACGAATGGCGGCCCGGATTCGGGACCTCGTCTTTTGTTTCATAGATCAGTTCCGGCGCCTCAAATCCGGCTTCGTTAGCCCCTTCAATACGGAACCTGACAGGAAACCCCAGCCCGGTGCCCGTCTTCCCAACCTCGGGACAACACACAGCCCACAGGACGAGCCGGTCAAAGGATTCCCTCTGCCCCAGGTCAATCTGCACCCAAAGCTCAAACGGTGCGCCCGCCGGAAATGTCTTGCTGAAATATCCGCGTCCGCCGCCGCCGGTGCAAGGGACGG
>CAITPF010000092.1 GCA_903894155.1 uncultured beta proteobacterium
ACGGGGCAACAAGCGATCGACTTCGATTTTGATGACCGAATAGCACTCACAGCTGATTCGTTCGAGGTGAGGAAGGATATTGTTCTGAGCATGGACAGTCAGTTCTGCCAGCAACTGATTCTGTAATGGACTCGTAGGTACCGAAATTCCGCCGAGATTCAAAACAAGCGCCCCCTGAGCCAGCAGGAGGGGACACGGTGCTTGGAGGTTAGGGCATATATCGCATTCCGTATGTTCGATGCCGAACATAGTGTCTGAACGGCTGTGTGCGTGAAATCGACACCGTGGGCCGCTTTGGTGGCGATGAGTTCGTCGTGATCATCAGCGAATTGAATGCCGACAAAGCTCAGTCCACCGAGCAAGCCGCAGGCGTGGCCGAAAAGATTCGCGCCAGTCTGGCAGCACCCTACCTGTTGTCGGTGGCGCCGGCCGGCGAGCAAGACAAATTGGTTGAGCACCAGTGCAGTGCCAGCATCGGGGTGGTCATGTTCGTCAAGCACGAAACCAGCCAGGCTGAGATCATGAAGAGGGCCGACGCAGCCATGTACCAGGCCAAGGATGCAGGACGAAATACGATGCGGATTTACGGCTTGCCCCACACCTGGTTCAATTCAGACTTCTGAACCTCAGGCCCGTCGGGCTGGCAAGCAATCGACTCACTGCTGCTGAGGGGTAATACCGGCGGCCTTGGCCGCCTGTGCGTAACGCTCCATTTCTTTCATGATGAAGGCGCGGAACTCCTGCGGCGTGCTACCCACGGGCTCCACGCCCTGCGAAAGCAGCCTGTCGCGCACTTCGGGCGTGTTCAACACCCGCGCGGCTTCTTTGCTCAGGGCCTGGACGATTGCGGGAGAGGTGTTGCCCGGAAGCACCAGGCCCAGCCAGGAATTGCCGTTGAAGCCTGGCAGGCCGGATTCGTTGAGGGTGGGGTAGTCGGGCAGAGCCTTTGAGCGCTGCAGGCCTGTTGCGGCGATGACCTTGAGTCGTCCGGCCTTGATGTGCGGCGTGACGGAGAGCGCGTCGACGAACAGCATCGAGATGGTTCCTGTCAGCAGATCGGTCAACGCGGGCGCGCTACCCTTGTAGGGCACATGGACGATGTCGATGTCTGCCATCTGCTTGAGCATTTCTCCGGATAAATGGTTCGATTGCCCGACTCCGGCGGATCCGAACGTTAGTTTGCCCGGTTGTGCCTTGGCCAGTGCGATCAACTCGCGCAGATTGTTGGCCGGCAGGTCAGGCTTCACGACGAGCAGGTTGGTGAGGTTGACAGTTTGTGTCACCGGCGCGAGGTCGGTCATGGTGTCGTAGGGAAGCTTTGCATAGACCGACGGATTGATCGCATGGCTTGTCGCGATGTGCCCTGCGGTGTAGCCATCGGGCGCCGCTTTTGCGACGATCTCGGTGCCGATGATGCCGCCCGCCCCAGGCTTGTTTTCCACGATGAACTGCTGGCCGGTGTTCACGGAAAGGCCGAGCGCCACCTGACGCGCGACCGTGTCGAGTATGCCGCCCGCCGCAGAGGCCACCACGATTTTGACGGGCTTGGTCGGATAGTCGGTATCGGATGCGACCGCGGGGGGCGCCCACATCGCCGTCAAGCCGATCAGTGCCATGCCCAGGATGCCGAGGCGCGCAGCCGATGTTTGCATGGAAGGTCTCCTTGGTATGTAAATTATTCTTCATGGAGAATGATTGATAAATTATTTGTTCATCGTAGGGTTTGCGGCGCAAACCGTCAACGTGTAGATTGATCATGGAAAATGCTGTGCCATTCGGCATGAAATTGGCATATGATCATTCTCCATATTATTGATTATTCTACATAGAGAATAAACGAGGAGTATCGTGGCGCTGGATTTCAGTTTTTCGCCAGAGCATGAAGCCGTCCGTGAACTGGCCAGGCGATTCGCCGAGCAGGAAATGAAGCCCCTGGTGCGCATGGCCGAGTAGGATGAGACGTTTCCCCGCGAGCTGTTTCGCAAATGGGGATCACTCGGGCTGCTTGGTGTGCGCTACCCGCTGGCCGATGGCGGAAGCGGCATGGACAAGGTCGCGGACTGCATCATCCGCGAAGAATTCAGCCGCGTCTGCCAGGCCTTTTCCTCGGCGTGGTCAGCGCACAGCCACCTCGGCATCTGGCCGATCTGGCGCTGCGGCACCCCTGAGCAGAAGGATCGCTTCTTTCGGCCCGCCCTGGCCGGGGAAAAGATTTCCGGGTTCGGCCTGAGCGAGCCGGACGGGGGATCGAATATCCGTGCGATGAAGACGCGGGCGCTGCGCGTCGAAGGCGGCTGGCGGCTCAATGGCAGCAAGCTCTACATCACCAACTCGCCGATCGCCGATTTCCTGCTGGTCGCGGCGCGCACGGATCCGGCGCTCAAGGCAGAGTCCGTGAGCCTGTTCATTGTCGAACTGCCCAATCCGGGGATGGTGATCACGCCGTTGGCCAAGGAAGGCATCCGCGGCTCCGAGACCGGCCTGATCCACATTGAAGACGTTTTCGTGCCCGACGACTGCCTGCTCGGCGCGCGCACGGGCACCTATCCGACACTGCTCGATTCGCTGTCGGAAAACCGGGTCGGGGTCGCTGCCAACTGTCTCGGGATGGCGCGGGCAGCGCTGGAGGCCGCGCAATCGTATGCGGCCGAACGCGAGGTCGCAGGAAAGGCGATCGGCAACTATCAGGCCGTCGCGCATCGTCTTGCCGACATGGCAGCGCAGATCGAATCCGCGCGGTGGATGGTTTACTACGGCGCCTGGCGCGTCGATCAGGGGACACTTGATGCGGCGACGGCCGCCAAGGTCAAGCTTGTCGCCAGCGAAGCTGCACTGTCGGTCAGCGAAGCGGCCATCCGCATCCTCGGGGGCGCTGGCATCATGCGCGATTACCCCGTCGGGCGCATTCACCGCGATGCCCTTGTCTATGTGATTGGCGAGGGCACCAGCGATATCCAGCGCAATATCATTGCACGCTCCATGGGGTTCAAACCGTGAGTCATTCCATCAAGATCGAACGCTTCGACGCCACCATGCTCATCCGGCTGAACAAGCCCGAGCTTCGTAACGCCTTTGATCTCGAGATGCGCGCCGAGCTCGCCGAGGCGATCTTCGTCGCGCGCGACGATCCGGACGTCCGCGCGGTCGTGCTCGCTGGATCGCAGGGTACGTTTTGTGCCGGCGGTGACCTCAGGGCCTTGTCGGGACAGCGTCGCACCGTTGCCGAAAACCGCGATCGTATCCGTCGTCTGCATCCCTGGTTTCGAGAGCTGGTCAACCTCGAAAAGCCGGTGATCGCGGCGGTCGATGGCCCCGCCTACGGCGCGGGCTTTAACCTGGCGCTGGCGTGCGACTTCATCCTCGGCACGCCCCGCACGCGCTTTTGCGCTGTGTTCGGACGGATCGGGCTGGTGCCCGATCTCGGCGGCTTTTTCCTGCTCCCGCGCATCGTGGGGTTGCAGCGGGCCAAGGAACTCGTCTTCTCCGCGCGCGAGCTTCCCGCGGATGAGGCCCTGCAGATGGGAATTCTCTACGCTATCCATGATCCCGATGCGCTTGAGCCCGCCGCGCTCGCGATGGCCGAACGCTTCACCCAGGCATCGACGGGGTCGATCGGCATGTCGAAAAACATCCTGAACCGCTCGTTCAACCTCGATCAGGACACACTGGCCGAACTCGAAGCCTACGCACAGGCGGTCGCAATCGAGTCTCCCTATCATGCGGAAGCGGTCGAGCGCTTCAAGACCAAGCAGCCACTGCGATTCGTGTGGAAGGAGAAAGAATGAGCGGTTCGCAGCCCGGCGAGAATACGGACGCTTCCGGTCAGGAGCCTGCCGTGCTGACGTTTGACCGGTTCGTCGTCGGCAAGTCGTACGGATCGCTGACCGAAGCGCCCGACGACGCGCTGGTCGGCCATTGGCGGCGGCTTTACCCACAGGACGATTTTCCACCGGATGGTGCGCCGCCCGGGATGGCGACAGTATTGATGATGCGCGCCTATATGCATCTTCTTTCGCCCCGGCCACCCGGAAATATCCACGCGCGCCAGCAGATGACGCTCGGCGCCCCGATCCGGCTGGGGGATTCAGTCTCGACCCAGGTCGAATGCATCGCCAAGGAGCTTCGGCGCGAAAGGCGTTACGTCACCGTGCGCGCACGCGGAACCAATCAGCATGGCATCCCATGCTTTGACGGCGTGCTGACTCTGATCTGGGCTGCCTGAGATGAACACAAGAGAACTCTCGACCATTTCTCGCGACATCGACATGAGCGCGATCCTTGACTATGCGCAGATCACGGGCGACTTCAACCCGATCCATGTCGATCCTGCTTTTGCGGCAACGACGGCAATGGGGGGCGTGATCGCCCACGGCACGCTCAGCATGAACCTGATCTGGCAACTGGTGTCGGCGAACTTCGGCATCGACGCCTGCCGGGGGGCCAGCATCGATATCCGCTTCGCACGTCCAGTGCGCGTTGGCGATCGGGTCACGGCAGGTGGCGTGTCGCGGCCCGACGGTGGTTACGACGTCTGGGTTCGCAATCAGGAGGGCGTTGCCGTGATCGAGGGCACCATGCAGCCCGGCGAACCGCAGGCCGATGGTGAACAAGGAGGGCGCGCACCATGAGCACGATGGCACGACGCAAGCCGGTCAACTCAGTCGACCGTGTCGCTTTTCGGGATATGTGCGCGGCCTTTGCAAAGCGCGAAGTCGCCCCGCGCTGGGAGCAGGCGGATCGCGAAAAGAAGTTTCCGCGCGATTTCTTTGTTGCGTGCGCGAAGGCCGGGCTGATCGGCATCACCGCGGACGAGTCCGTTGGTGGACACGGTCTGGGTTCGTACGAAGAAGCGATCGCGATGGAGGAGCTCTCCCGGGTCAATCCGAACCTGGCCGTGAGCGTGCTGGTCCAGAACGTGGCCGGATCCATCCTTTACGAACACGGCACCGATGCGCAGCGCGAGATCGCGCGTCGCGTCATCGCCGGCGACTGCATGGTGGCGATCACGGTGACCGAACCCGAGGCAGGCAACGATATCCAGAACGTGCGTACTTCGGCGCAGCGCGAGGGCGACGAGTGGGTGCTTGACGGTCTGAAGTCGTTTATCACGCTCGCGGCAAGCGCCGATATCCTGATTACGCTCGCGCAGACCGACCGCGGCCAGGGGCGCCGTGGCATGCAGTTTTTCGCCGTGCCGCGCGATACGCCGGGTGTGGTCGTGACGCCCATCGAAACCTATGTGAATCGTCCGGCGCCCACATGCCGGGTCGCCTTCAACCAGGTGCGAATCCCGGAGAGCGCACGTATCCCTGCTGGATTTCGCGAGATCATGGCCGGCTTCAACCGTGAACGCATCATGGTGGCCGCGCGCTGGCTTGGGCACATGCAGCACGCGCTGGACTGGGCGCGTGAATACGCGCTGACGCGCCACCAGTTCGGGCGTCCCATCGGGGCCAATCAGTCGATCGCCTTCCAACTGGCCAATGCGCACGTTGACGTTGACGCGACGCGCCGGCTGACCTACCACGCCGCTGATAAGTGGGATAGCGGGTGCCCGGTCAAGGACGTGATCCTTGACGTTTCGACGGCCAAGTTTTTTGCAACGCAGGCGGTCGTGCGCGTCACGCAGACGGCGTTGCACATTGGCGGTGGCTGGGGGCTTACCGAAGAACTCCCGATCATGCGCATGGCGCTTGACGCGCTCGTCGCCCCGGTCACCGTGGGCAGCACCGAGATCCAGTTGCGCGCGATCGCCAAGGAAATGGGGTTGCCCGTTGATTAAGGCAAGAGTCGCCCAGCCAGCCGACGGTAACCCGGGCCCGGCGCCGCCAAAACTGGTTGGCGCCCTCGTCAACGGGTTGCGGATCGTGCGCCACCTGAGCACGACCGCGACCCCGCTTGGCGTCAATCGAATCGCGCGCGATCTTGCGATCAACCCGAGCACCTGTTTCGGCTTGCTGCGAACGCTCTCGCATGAGGGGCTGGTCCACTTTGATCCCGCGACGAAGTCCTATTCGATTGCCCTGGGCCTGGTAGAGCTTGCAAAGGGATCGCTCGAACTGGCCTCTTACGTGCGCTTCGTCAAACCGCATCTCGAGGCGATCGCCGCGCAGAACCAGGTGACAGCCACGCTCTGGCAGCACGCAGGCAAGGACAGGGTCGTTCTGGTCGACCGGGCCGACCATGACGCGGCCGTGCGTGTCCATATGAGCGTGGGTCAGCGCCTTCCGATGTACGTGGCAGCCCTGGGGCGTTGCATGGCAGCGTATTCCGGGCTGACGCGCGCCGAGATCAAACGGCAATTCCAGTCATTGCGCTGGGAGAACCCGCCGACCTTCGAGCAGTACTGGAGCGATGTGGAGCAGGTTCGAATCAACGGGTTTTCGATCGACGAAGGCCACTACGTCCGAGGCGTCACGACGGTGTCTGTGCCAGTGCTTGACGAGGCAGGCCGGCCATTGATGGCGATCAGTGCGGTGGGGTTTTCGGCGCAGCTCGATGCCGCGCGCCTTCACGTGCTGGCACAGGATCTGCGCGCGCATGCGCAACTTATTTCACGCGGCCTGCCACGGCGAAGTTAGAATCGGCCTTGCGGCATTCCCGGCCATTCTGACCGGGACTGAGGTCAGTTTTTTTTCCAGTCAAATCCTGGGTGACCAGAGGGAGATTCAGCTTGAACAGGTTCCTGATTGCGCTCGCGATGTCCTGCGTGCTCGTTGCCCCGGCCACCAGCCAGACGCCGAAAGGCGAACTGAAGGCGGGCGCTGTTGCGCACACGACTGAAAGCCGCCCGCTTGTCGTCAGTCAGGCGTTGGTCGGCATTCCGTCGTCGCTCACGCGTGCTGCGGTTTACGTCGGGCCTGTCAACGCAATGCCCGCCACGCTTGCGCCTGGCAAGGTGCCGCTTGTCGTCTTCCTGCACGGATCCTCTGGTCTCGGGCTCAAGGCGATCGGCGACTGGCAGCACTGGCTGGCGACGCTGGGCATTGCCACCATCGCGCCGGATTCATTCGCGCTGAAGGGTCGGCTGACCTATTCGTCGCCGGTCGACAAGGACACGTACGAAAAGGTTCACGCACTGCGCACCTCCGAGATCGATCTCGTGCTCGAGGCGGTCCGCGCGATGCCCTGGATCGACACAAGCCGTATGGTGCTTGCCGGCACGAGCGAGGGCGCCGTGTCCGTGGCGCGCTATCGCGGCGATGCCTTCATCGGGCGCATCATTTTTTCCTGGAGCTGCGAGGACAATTATTTCGTGCATTCGCACGCGACGGCGATTCCGGACAATCAGCCGACGCTGAATATCATCAGTTCGACCGATCCCTATTTTTCCAGATCCAATAGCTGGCTCGGCGCCAGTCCTGCAGCGCTCGGACATTGCGGCGAGCAGCTCAAAGGCAACAAGAAGGCAAGCGTGGTGCTGGTGCCCGGGGCGCCCCACACTGTCCTGATGTTCGATCAGGCAAAGGCTCCCGTTGAGGGATTCCTTCGGGGCTTGTTCGGGATCTGACCTGTTGCGCGCGTAGGCCCGTCGTTCAGGCCGGGGAGGACGCCATGCGCATCAGGCGTCGGGCGCCGCGTTTCTCAGCTGAGCGACAATGACGCTACGATCCGCTCGGCGCCTGCGGGCAGGGCAGGGGTCGAATTGAGCCGCTCCCGGATGCTCTCGCGATAAATATTCTCGTAGCGCTCGGCGACCTTCGACCAGGCGAAGGCATCGACAATACGAGATGCATGGCGCACGATTCCCCGTCTCAGCAGATCGTCATGACCAAGGCGTAGCATCGCCTGGGCCAGAGCTTGCGGATCGTTGGGATCGTCGAGAATCCAGGCATCGCGACGATGGGTAAGGTACTGGGCCAATCCACAATACTGCACGCTGCTGACAATCACGGGCAGGCCGTGCGCCATGGCTTCAAGCGGGGCCATCGCAAACGCATCGTTCAACGTCGGGTGCACATAGATGTCGGCCGCCTGGTAATAGCGCGATACGTCTGAAACCGGCTCAACAAGACAGATACGGTCGGCAAGATCCGGGAACTGCGTGTCGATAAAGTTGCGCGTCGCCTCGTTCGCGCCGACGACAGCAAGCCGCGCGTCCGGGGGCATTTGACGCATGGCCAGCAACAGAGCGCGCAGGCCTTTGCGCAACGGGTTCCGGGCCACCAGCAGGTAGCCCGTTTCGTTGTCGCTCCAACCGAGCGAGGCGCGCGTCTGGCGCCGCAAAGTCGCGTCGCGAGCGACCGGGCGCACGCCAGGCGGCACCACCTCGATATCGACCTCCGGCGTATAAACGGACTCGATCTGGTCCCGTGTGGCCGGCGAAACCGTCACGACATGCCTGCCCGACTCCAGCTTCAGGCGCGCGGCCTCGAGGTGGACGTAGGCGAGGTTGCGCAGGCTCAGCATGGCGAGCGCCTGTTGCCCGATCGTCTTGCCAGCGATGTGCCGGTACTTGAACGGCGTGACGTGCACCGTGTGAACGTGCCCTGTCGGCCCGTTGACGTGTGAGTGGACAATGTCGTAGCCCTCGCGCGTCAGTTGCTGTGCCTTTTGGGCGAAGCGCCATACCCTGTACCAGCTTGGCCACATATCGCTTTTGTGGATGCGGATTTCCCGGATGGGTTGGTCGTGTTCAAACTCGTGGGCGATGACCGTGATCTCATGGTGCATGGCCATTGCCGCCACCACGTTGACGCAATAGCTTTCAGCTCCGCCGAAACGCTTGCCGAAGCGGTCCACGAGCACGGCGATGCGCAGGCGCGCGTCAGCCCTGCTCGCCAGTGGTTTGGATGAAAGCTTGATGAGGCCGGGGACGTTCATTCTGGATCCTTGTCGCCTTGCGATGGGGTCGCGTTGCAACGTTCATTGCGTGCAGGCATTTTCGACGAGTCGAATCTTCCCGCAGCAGTGTGGAGTCCTTCAGCGGCGTTAAGTTGTTTCAGGCGATTTCATTCGCACGGGGGCCACGCGTCGCGCTCCAGAACAGCACTGAGTTGGTGCTGTTTTATTTATAAAATATTTACGCGCGACTGCGATGTGTCGCCCAGTGTGCTCGCGATTGTCCGAGTGGACCGGACGCAACTGACCAGCGCGCATTCATGCCCGGCAGTTGAAGTGGCCAGCGCGCGCGCAGGGCAGGCCCCCAGAAGGTCGCTTCGTGATCGGGCTCAAAGTCCCTATCAGTCACAGGGCCAATCGGCTGCGGCTCGCAGGCAGGGTGACCGAGCGTTTTCATGAGCTCGACGCCGGTGCGGGCCAGCGAAACCCGCATGATGCTGCCATGCCCGAACCTGACTCGATCCTGAATGCCGCGCAGCGCCGCGGTCGCGAGCAGGTATCCGGTCGCGTGGTCGAGCGCCTGCACTGGCAGCGGAACAGGCCGGTGCGATGCTTTTGCACGCTGGCCCGCCTCGGCAATGCCCATGCTCATTTGCACCAGGCTGTCGAATCCGCGCCGGTGTTTCCAGGGGCCTGTATGGCCGTATGCGTCAAGCGACACGTCGATCAGGCCCGGACGCAGGTGCTGACGTTGCGACGCGCCCAGGCCCATGGCCTCGAGCGCGTCGCTCCGGTAGCCATGGACGAGGATGTCGGCTGTGGCGAGCAAATCCATCCAGCGTCCGCGATCGCCCGGATCGCGCAAATCCAGTCTGGCGCAGCGTTTTCCGAGCGTCATTTCCGGCGCCAGGCCTGGTTCGTCCCACCAGGGCGGATCGATACGCAGGACGTCGGCACCCGCGCCGGCGAGCATGCGCGTGCACGCCGGACCTGCCAGCACGCGCGTCATATCCAGCACGCGCAGTCCCGCCAGCGGTCGCGACGCATCGACCTTCCAGCCACCGGCCCCCGTCGTTGCGCCTTGCGCCCGGTGGATCAGCGGCTCAGAGATCACGGCAATTCCCTGCGGGTGCTGCTGCCACGCTGACCACGACCGCATGGTGGCGGCGCATCCCTTGTTTGCGACGATTGCCGTCTCCAGGTCATCGGCGCGCCACCCTTGTACCGCCTCAGCTACTCTCGTCGAGCCTTGCGCTTCGCCGAGTGTGGCAAGCGCTGCTTTCAGGTGATGCGCCGCATTCGTGTGCAATCGAATCCATCCGTCCGAGGTCTCGTAATCACCGATCACGCCGTCGTGCAACGCAGGTGTGGCCCATCCAAGGGGGCGGATCGTGGTTCCAAACCAGATTGATGCCAACCGTCGATCGACCGTGACATTCAAGTCGTGTGCGGGTGTATCCGTGAGTGTCTGGAGCAGGCTGGCCATCGCAAGACCGGCGGCGCCCATCGCACCGGCCGCAAACGAGGTCACCGCAAACGCAGAGGGGAGATCGCCGATGCCGACAAATCGAACGTGTTGTGCCAACTGGGGATCCGCCCCGGTGGCAACCCAGAAGGTTTCCAGGAAGTGACGATCGAGTGTTGTTGCGGGCATCGCAATCCATCCTGCCGGGGTTGGTGGTGTTTCAGCTCCGGCGCGATGGCCAGCGCACCAGCCGATCGACATTCAGCGCACCAGGAGGCCGCGGGCCCGTTTCAATGCGGATCCCCTCGTTCCATTTGGCCATACGCTCAGAGCGCGCGAAGGAGCCCACTTTCAGCTGGCCGGCATTCCAGCCGATGGCCAGGTGCACAATCGCGACGTCCTCCGTCTCTCCGGAGCGCGCTGACACGATGGTGCCGTAGCCGGCGCGTTGTGCCGCTTCGAGCGCCTCGAGTGTCTGGGTGACGGTCCCGGCCTGGTTGGGCTTGATGAGCACCGTATTGCAGGCGCCTTTTGCTGCGGCTTCACAAACCAGCGTAGCGTTGGTGACGAGGAAATCATCGCCGACGATTTGCACCTTGTCGCCCGCCGCACGGGTAAAGGCGATCATCCCGGCCTCGTCGTCTTCCGCGAGCGGATCCTCGATTGATACGATCGGGTAGCGATCAATCCACCCGAGCAGTTTTTCGGCGAAGCCGTCGGAGTCGAGTTCGATGCGATCCAGTCCGAGCCGATAGCGCCCCTCGCGGCCGAATTCCGATGCCGCGATGTCCAGCGCGATGCCGACATCGCTGCCTGGCACATAGCCCGCCGCCTCGATCGCAGCGACCAGCGTGTCGAGTGCGTCTTCGTTGCTGTTGAAGTCAGGCCACCAGCCGCCTTCGTCGGCCACACCCGCCAGCTTGCCACGGCCCGCCATCAGCGCGCCAGCCGCGCGATAGACTTCCGCGGTCATTTCCATCGCCGCCTCGAAGGACTTCGCGCCGGTGGCGATCACCATGAAATCCTGCACATCCATGCGTCGTCCGGCATGGGCACCGCCGCCGAATATCTGGATCTGGGGTAACGGCATGGTGGCTGGCCGGTCTCCGGCGAGGTAACGCCACAGGGGCGTATCGGCCGCTGCTGCGGCTGCATGGAGCACGGCGAGCGACGTGGCAATGAGCGCATTGCCGCCAAGGCGCTCCTTGGTCGGCGTTCCGTCAAGCGCGATCAGCACGTCATCGATCGCGCGCTGGTCACGCACGTCCATACCGACAATGGCTCGGGCGATTTCGCCACGCACGCCCAGGAGCGCCTTTTGTACGTCCATGCCGCCGAAGCGGCTTCCCCCGTCGCGCAGGTCGACCGCTTCGCGCATCCCGCGCGATGCGCCCGCCGGCGCGATGCCGCGACCGCGCGCGCCGCTTGCTGTCGCGACATCCACCTCGACGGTGGGTCGGCCGCGCGAATCCCAAATGCGGCGCGCAGTTAGGCTGGTGATCATCGTCATGCGGAAAGTTCCTTGAACCAGAGTAGCGCAATGTCCTCAAGCGGCAAGCGCGGCTTGTGCAGCAGGGCGAGCGCCGCTTTGCGCACGCGCAAGCGCGCGGGCTCGTCCAGATATTCGGCCGGCGATTTCCCATCGACGCGCGCCAGTGCCAGCGCCGGCAACAACGTCGAGACGCGCTCGCGCAAGTCTGTGATCGGCTCGAAGTCGACCCGCTTGCAATACGAGGTGACCATCGCCAGGTAGGCTGCGTCCAACGCGTCGCGACGCCCCGGCAGCCAGGCCATTTTCATCAGGAAATGATTCAGGCAGAAGGCGAGGTCGAATGCCGGGTCGCCATACCAGGCGCATTCCGCATCGAGTATGACCGGACCGTTCGGCCCGATCAGGATGTTTTTGGGGCTCAGGTCGCCGTGCACCAGGGCGATCTTTGTCTGTTGTGTGCGAAGCACCAGTTTGTTGAGCGTCGGCGCAAGCGTCGGGTGAACACGCGCCGTTTCCTCAAGATAGGGCTCGAGGCGAATCGCGTGAAAGTTGGAATCGGTCGCAAAGCGCTCGGCAATCTGCGGATCGTGCGCAGTGCCTGCATGAATCCTTCCAAGGACGTCACCGACCTGCGCGGCGAGCGTAGCATCGACCGTGCCGGACAGCAGGTCGGCCTTCCAGTTCCGGTAGCCATCCCCAAGAAACTCCATCACGAAACTCTTGGTTGCCTCGTCGACGCCGAGCACGCGCGGTACGTGTCCCGGGACGATTGTGCCTGCAGTGCGCAGCCAGTCGATCTCGGCGAACACGCGTTCGACGGGAACCTTCCAGACCTTGGCCGTGCGCAATTGCGCCAGCGCCTGCTTGAGGCAATAGGTTCCGGATGCAAATTCGATGCGGGCGATGCTCGATGACACGCCGCCCGTCAATGGGCGTACCTCCGGGATTTCCTCTGGGCGTGCCAGCCCGAGCGACACGAACAGCCGCGTGATCTCGCCAGGCGCAAGCGAAAGATCATCGGGTTGATGCGTCAAGGACTCCTCCAGCGGCAGACTGCGCGAAATGCGCGACGACGGCATCAAAATGGATTGGCATCTTCCCCGCCCTGAAGCGCGAGGTTTGCCGCGCCTTTGATCATCAAATACGCGTACGTGCGATCCAGTACGCCCAAGGGGTATTATCGGGTGGTGCGTAACCGGCCTGGCTTGCGTTTTACAACACTTCAGGGGGATGCAGTGAACTCGTTGATTGAAAATGCGGAATTTTCGGTGGAACGTGTCAGGGCAGATGTAGATCACATCTGCACCGAGATACCGTCGCGCCTGGCTGGTTCCGAGAACGGAAAGCGCATGGCGCAATTCAGCTGCGATGGCCTGCGCGCCGCCGGCGTCGAGGCGCAGGTTTACACGCTACCCGGATTGGTGAGTTTCCCCGAGCGGGGCGAGTTGCGACTTTTGTCCCCTGCAGGGCAGACCGTGATTGCCAACACGCTTGGGCACAGCGTCCAGACCGCGCCTGCGGGCGTCACCGGTGATTTGATCGATGTCGGGCCCGGTGCCTATGCGGATTTTGAAGGAAAGGACGTACGCGGCAAAATCGTGCTGACCGAGCTTTCCTACCATCCGGGCCGCCACGAAAAGCAGCGCATTGCGGCTGAGAAAGGCGCAGTGGGATGCGTCATGATGAACTGGGGGCACCCCGACAGCACGCTGCTGCCGTTCGGCTCGGTCAAACCGGCCTGGGGCAATCCCACGCCGCAAATGTTTCGCGACGAAATGGCCGAGCTGCCTTGCATCGGGATCTCCCGCGTCGATGGGCTCGCGCTGCGCGAACAAACAAAATCGGGATCCGTCCGGGTCGAACTGCACGCGAATGTCGAGAACGTCTGGCGTCCTGTTCAGGTGACGGTCGGCGAACTGCGCAGCGATCAATCCGAAGACTTCGTCATCGTCGGCGGACACCAGGATTCGTGGGAAGGCCCGCAGGCCACGGACAATGCTGCCGGGTCGGCCGTCATCCTGGAACTCGCCCGGTTCTTTGCAAAGCACCGCGGCCAACTGCGTCGAGGCATCTCGTTCGGCTTCTGGACGGCGCACGAGACCGGCACGATGATCGGCTCGACCTGGTTCGCCGACCATCACTGGGACCGTTTGCGCGCGCACGGTGTGGCGTATTTGCAGATCGACCAGCCGGCCGTGGCGGGAACAACCCGCTGGGCCAGCGTGTCCAACTCGGAATTGCGCGCTTTTCAGGAAGGCATCGACGGCAGACTGCCCGGATCCATTACGCGCACATGGCGTCGCACTGAAAAAATCGGCGATGCCTCGTTTTTCGGGGTTGGCGTGCCGATGTTCACGGGACGCGGGGCTTATACGCCTGACGAGCTGAAGGCAACGGGCAACGCCAACCTTGGCTGGTGGCACCACAGCCT
>CAITPF010000093.1 GCA_903894155.1 uncultured beta proteobacterium
ATTCGCGACGCGGGCGTTGTAGCGCCCATTTTCATCGCGGTGGCGTCCTTTTGCGGTACCTCGGCCGCGTGGATGCCGGATAACCCGGTCACGCAGGCCCAGAAGTCCCTCATCGATCCGAAGCGTAAGGTCTACCTGGGGGCCAATACGGATTTGTTGCTGGATATCAAAGACAGGCGCCCGCAGGACAATTGCCATTTCAGCGAAAGTGGGCAGCGCAAGACTGCGAGCGCGTTCGCCGCGGCCATTAAACGCGTCCAGACGGGGCGCTAGGCTATTGCAGGTGACCACCCGAACGGGGGGGTGGATACAATTCGCTGCGTTCGTGCTCATTCGACACGATTTAAAGGAGTAGGCCGTGCTCAGACTTCTATTGCTCGGGATGATTGTGGCGATGGTCAGCGGCTGCAATACGGTTTCCGGGGCCGGCAGGGACATCAGTAACAGTGCGGATTGGGTCAAGGGCAAGGTCGGCGGTGGCTCGAGCCAGAAGGCGGCGCCTGCCGGCAAACCTGATTCTTCCGCCCCCGCGCAGCCTGTAGCGCCTGAGCCAACTGGGCCGGCACCGAGCCTGCCACCCGGTCAGGTTCGCACCTGAATTCACGCGGCCTAACGCCCGGTCAATACTTTCAGAATCTTGCCCGGAAGATCCCGGTTCGCAATTGCAATTCGTAGCGCCACCACGGGGCTCACGTCCGCCTGCAGCATCTTCGCGAAATCATCCGGCCTCACGCGTGCCAGACGGTGTAACCCACGGTTCCAGTCGGCATTCGTGTAGGCGGAAATCTTTTCGTTCAACCACTGTGATGCGTTGAACGACCTGCGGTAGCGCTTGTTCCACCACTTCGTGTAGTTCTCGGTGACCGCTTCCGGCTTGTCGTTGCTTCGAACGCAATCGGCAAGGAGCTTGCCAACATAATTGCCCACCTCAATGCAGTAGCGTATGCCTTCACCAACCGTCGGCAGCGCCTGCCCGACCGAATCGCCCACACCGATAATCCGCCCGCGCCCAAACTGCGTGCAAGGACCCCAGTTCGGAATCACACCACCGTGCTTGCTCACGCATTCCCCAGTTCGGACTTCAATGCTTGCCAGGTAATCGGAGTGAACGAGTTTCTCGAGTGAGATCTTGGGGGAGAGCAGGGTGTCTGGTCGCGCATGACCAACCCCCACGCGAACGGTCTTCTTGTTGGTCGGGAAGACCCACCCATAGCCCGGGTTCGTGTAGCGTCCACCGACGAGCAGCGTGGCGATATCGCGGCGCGGTGAAAGATCCTCGTACTCGTATTCGGCGCCGATGCCGTGGCGATCGTAAATGCCCTTGTCGATATGCGACATCACCGCGCGCCAGTACCCTGAGGCGTCGATTACGACCTTGGACTGGACCTGATACGACTGATTGCCATCCTCAATGGTCGAGACCACATGGTCGGCAGACTCCATATCAATGGAGGCAAACTTCTGGTGGCAACGGATCACGGCGCCCGCGGCCTCGGCGCGTGCGGCCAGGTGGCGGTAGGTGCCCGTCACGTCGAGTACGACCGCGGTTTCTCTGTCGAAGTCAAAAAGCCGCTCTTCGTCATCCGTCGCGAAGCGCAGCGTATTGATTACTTGGTAGAGGCTGGCAGGCAGCCCCAGCGCATCGATGTGAGACTTCCAGCTGCCGCCGCTCGTGCGCACGGGCAGGCCAATCTCCGCATCCTTGTGCACGACGATTGCGCCCTTGCCGATCCAGCGCGCGATCGTCAGCCCGGCGGGGCCGCCGCCAACGATAAGGACGCTGCACGATTCCATCGATCGCCTAGTGCTTTTCTTTCTTAAGGAAACTGCGGCCGCTC